>CACZQT010000233.1 GCA_902783295.1 uncultured Lachnospiraceae bacterium | reverse complement strand
GCGACGCCCGAGAAGCCAAGATGAGGCGGCTAGAACCCGGCAGCCCCTCCGACACCGTCCTGCGGTGAGACAATATCGCGGACGCACCGCTTATATGGTGAGACAATATCGAGGACGCACCCTTTAACATGGTGACCCGGTCACTCAGCTTGTAATTTCTGTAGTATAGCAACCTTAGAGGTCTCTCAGTTATTAGAGAGCATTAGCAAGTTAT
Organism: uncultured Lachnospiraceae bacterium; assembly: GCA_902783295.1. Classification (GTDB taxonomy): domain Bacteria; phylum Bacillota; class Clostridia; order Lachnospirales; family Lachnospiraceae; genus UBA3305. Next base: position 10,383 of record CACZQT010000233.1, on the reverse strand, counting down.
GGAACTCATTGAAAGAGCACAATAAGCAAGTATGTATCAGATACGTTTTTGGAAAAAACTGTTGACTCTGACGTTACGTCATAGTGTATAGTGTAGTCAACATGGGCAGAGAGGAGGAATAACTCTATGAGAACAGTACATCAGGTGAGTGAATTGACAGGCGTGAGTATACGCACCCTGCAATACTATGACAGGATCGGGCTGCTTCATCCCACGGAGTACACCGGTTCCGGTTACAGGCTGTATGACGATGCAGCCCTGGAAAAGCTCCAGCAGATCTTACTGTTCCGGGAGCTTCAGTTTCCTCTGAAAGACATTCAAGCTATCGTGAACCGCCCGGATTTTGACAGGAATAAAGCGCTGGAGCAGCAGATCCGGCTCCTCACGCTGAAAAAGGAGCATCTCGAAAACCTGATTGATCTTGCCCGTGGAATAAAAATGATGGAGGTGAAGAAATTGGCATTTGACGCATTTGACACCGGTAAAATCGACGAATACGCAGCGCAGGCCAAAGCTTCCTGGGGAACTACGGAAGCCTATAAAGAATTCGAGCAGAAAAGCAAAGGGCGAAAACCGGAAGAAACGGCGGACATCTCCCGGCAGCTGATGGACATCTTCCGGGAAATGGGAGAGATACGGGACACGGATCCTGCTTCGGAAAAGGCACAGGCTCTGGTGAAAAAACTGCAGGATTTCATCACGGAACATTTCTACAGATGCACAAAAGAAATCCTGAGCGGTCTCGGAAAGATGTATGCCGCCGGCGGAGATTTTACGACCAATATCGACAGCTATGGAGGTCAAGGAACCGCGCAGTTTGCCTGCGATGCCATCCAGATCTACTGCGGAAAATAGGCTTCGCACGCCCTCCGGGTTTATTGCGAAAAAAGACGTCCGGAACTTCCGGACGTCTTTTTCAGCAGGGGCAGTAAGAGTCGAACTCACATCGATGGTTTTGGAGACCACTGTTCTGCCATTGAACTATGCCCCTACACTCTCTGTCAGCTTTTTTAGCCGACTTGATGAGTATAGCACCCAAGTTGACGCCTGTCAACCGCTTTTTCAGGAAATGCGCTGCGGTTCAGAACCTTTCGCAATGGGAAAAAGCAGGTCTTCCCTCAGAGCACGGCCACCGCTTCCGCGATATTCCGCACACCTGTCAGTTTCATCCCCTCCGGCGCCTTGAAGCGCCTTGCGGATGCCTCCGGCAGAATGCAGGTAGTGAAGCCCTGCCTGGCCGCTTCCGCAGCTCTTCGTTCGGCATGCGGCACTGCCCGGACTTCCCCGGCCAGTCCCACTTCTCCGAAAACCACTGTTTTTCCGTCTGTCGCGCGGTCCCTGTAGCTGGAAATCACGGCTGCAGCGATTGCCAGGTCCAGCGCCGGCTCTGAAAGCCGCATGCCTCCGGCGATATTGAGATAAGCATCGCATTCATTCAGCCTGAGCCCTGCCCTTTTCTCCAGCACGGCCATCAGCAGGTTCATACGGCTGTAATCAGCTCCCGCAGCTGTACGCCGGGGATTTCCGAAATTGGTGCGTGTTACCAGTGCCTGAATCTCCAGCAGAATCGGACGCGTCCCTTCCATCGCGCAGGAACAGACCGTCCCGGAAGCGTCCTCAGGACGTCCCGCCAGCAGAAATTCGGAAGGATTCCTTACCTCATGCAGGCCATCTCCCTGCATATCAAACACACCGATCTCATTGGTAGATCCAAAACGGTTCTTCACGGCCCGGATAATCCGATAAGAGGCGGAACGGTCTCCTTCGAAATAAAGCACCGTATCCACCATATGTTCCAGCATTCTGGGTCCTGCCACGGTGCCTTCTTTGGTCACATGACCTACGATAAAAACCGCCATCCCCAGACCTTTTGCCAGCTGCAGCAGAAGGTTCGTGCATTCCCGGATCTGTGCCGGGCTGCCGGGAGCGCTTTCCGTACTGTCTCTGGACATTGTCTGAATGGAATCAATGACAACCATTTCCGGCGTTCTTTCCCGCAGTACCTCGGCAATGGTTTCCAGCCGTGTCTCGCACAGAAAAGTCATGTCCGCTGTGAAAGTTCCGATACGCAGTGCCCGCATTTTCAGCTGGCGCAGCGATTCCTCTCCGGAAATGTACAGCACTCTCCGTCCCGCGGCGGATACATGCCGGCAGGTCTGCAGCAGCAGAGTCGATTTTCCTATACCGGGGTCGCCGCCCACAAGCACCAGGGATCCCGGAACGATTCCACCGCCCAGAACCGTATCCAGTTCAGAAAAGCCGGAAGAAAAACGCTCCTCCCGGCTTTCGTCAATTTCATCCAGGGTAACAGGAACCGCAAGGTGCCCGGCTGACCGGACAGATTCAGATAGGCTGCTCCGTTTTGGCGCCTCTACCAGTGTGTTCCAGGCATGGCAGGAAGGGCACTGCCCGGTCCATTTTGAAAATTCATTCCCGCATTCCGTACAAAAGAACGCTGTCGTCTTCACTTTCGCCATGCTTTCTCCTAAATGTTCATCTCTTTATCTGCGTGTGATTTCCACCTTTACCGGCATACCTTCGTCCAGAGATACCCCGAGGGAGAGCTTGCCGCTGCGGTTGGTTTCCATCAGTCCGTGCTGTTCCCCGTTAAAGCGGATAACATACTGGGCATTTTCTTCCATCTGGACGGTGATTTCCGCGTCCTTGTTGCCCCAGACCGTAAAACGGATGCCATTCTCTCCGGCCTGAAAATCAGTCACTGCAGTCCCCGGCACGGATTCATACACGAACAGGCCGTTCTTTTCCAGCTTGGTGATTTCCCCAAAAGTTTTTACCTTATAGAGATCACCGGCTACTTCCACATCTTCCTTCTTGCTCTTTACGTTGAGCTGATAATTCCCGAAGCTGACGGCTCCATTCGCTTCACCGCGAACCAGTTCTTCCACCACTGCCATGGTGATTGTTCCTCCTTTACCGGTATTTCACCGGATAATCTGTTTATTAAAGATCGTGGATTGATTCTGAATAGTTACGTTTACAGGTTGTCTTTTCCTCTGTGTCTGCCGGTTACCTTAAAGGAAAACTTTCCTTTGGAGAGATTCAGGCTTGCCGTGTCGCCGTCCTTGATGCGTTCCGCCAGCAATTCCTCGGACAAAGCGTCTTCGATCTCCCGCTGCATCACCCTGCGCAGCGGTCTGGCACCGAATTTCGGGTCATACCCTTTTTCGATCAGCGCATCCCTCGCCGCCGGACTTACCGTCAGATGAATCCGGTGCGAAGCCTCAAAGCTCTGGTTCATTCGGTTCAGCAGGATCGCAAAAATCTTCCGCATGTCTTCCTTCGTCAGGGAATGGAAAACTATGGTTTCATCGATACGGTTCAGAAATTCCGGACGGAACAGCCTCTTCACTTCCTCCATGACGCCTGTCTTCATGCGTTCATGGTCGGCGGCGGCATCCTCTTTTCCGGCAAATCCCAGTTTCTTCGGGGCTACAATCCTCTCCGCACCTGCGTTGCTGGTCATGATCAGGATGGTGTTTTTAAAATCCACCGTTCTGCCCTGCGAATCAGTCACGCGGCCGTCATCCAGAATCTGCAGCAGCACGTTGAAAACTTCCGGATGTGCCTTCTCGATTTCATCGAAAAGGATCAGAGAATACGGATTCCTCCGTACCTTTTCCGAAAGCTGGCCGCCTTCCTCATAACCCACATAACCGGGCGGCGATCCGATGATGCGCGATACGGAGTGCTTTTCCATATATTCCGACATGTCCACACGGATCATGGCGTTTTCTTTTCCGAAAACCACTTCCGCCAGTGCTTTGCACAATTCCGTCTTTCCTACACCGGTAGGACCCAGGAACAGGAACGAGCCGATTGGCCTGGCCGGGTCTTTCAGTCCGATCCGGCCGCGCCGAACAGCCCGGGATACGGCTTCCACCGCTTCCTGCTGCCCGATCACCCTCTTCTCCAGTTCCTTTTCCAGGCTTTTCAGTTTTTCCGTCTCTTTCTGTGCGAGACGGCTGACAGGAATTTTAGTCCAGGAGGATACCACCTCCGCCACCGTTTCCGGCGTCACCACAGGTACGCCTTCCCCGCGGCCCTGCTGTTCTTTTGCCTGCGCTTCCTTCCGGTCCAGCTTCGCCTGCTGGGCTGTCAGTTTCCGCAGATCCTCAAAACGCTGTTCCCGGATAGCTGCTTCCCTGGCGTTCTCCAGTTCCTCGCGTTTCTTTTCAAGCGATGATTTTTTCCCAAAAGCATTTCCGCCGGAAAGCTGCGCTCTTGCACAGGATTCATCCAGCAGATCCAGCGCCTTGTCCGGAAGAAAACGGTCCCCGACATATCGGGCGGAAAGTGCCGCGGCTTCCGCCAGGGCTTCATCCTGCACCCTCACCCCATGATGAGCTTCATAACGGGCACAGACCCCGCGCAGAATTTCCGTCGTTTCCCCGACTGTAGGTTCTTCCACCATTACCGGCTGGAAGCGCCTTTCCAGGGCTGCATCCTTCTCAATCCGCTTACGGTATTCCGAAACTGTCGTAGCGCCGATGAGCTGTATTTCACCGCGGGACAGAGCCGGTTTTAAAATATTGGCCGCATCCAGACTTCCTTCTGCGCCGCCGGCCCCGATCAGGGTATGAATCTCATCCAGGAAAAGGATGATCCTCCTGTCCCCGGCCGCTTCCTGGATTACTCTCTTAATACGTTCCTCAAACTCGCCGCGGTATTTGGTTCCCGCTACCATTCCGGAAAGGTCCAGCGCCAGCAGACGTTTTCCTTCCAGAACAGCAGGTACCTCTCCACGGGCCAGTTTCTGCGCCAAAAGCTCCACAATGGCGGTCTTTCCGACTCCCGGTTCCCCGATCAGGCAGGGATTGTTTTTCGTACGCCGGCACAGAATCTGCAGCAGGCGGGAGAGTTCCTTCTCACGCCCGATTACAGGATCCATCTGTCCTGCTTCCGCCAGAGCTGTCAGGTCCCGGCTGAAGTGGTCCAGCGTCTGTGTTCCCCGGTACAGGTTCTGGGACGCCAGATAAGCCGCATCCTCACCCATGGCAGAAAGCAGTTCCTCCATGAGTTGTTCGTAGCCCACCTCCATCGTGTTTAAAAGCCGTATGGCTACGCTGTCCTCATCCCGCATCATGCCCAGAAGCAGATGGTCTGTTCCCACGGACTCCCGTCCCAGGCTGACGCAGATCTGTTCTGAAGCGGAAAAAACCTGTTCTGACTTGGGAGACCAGTCCGGTTTCTGTACGGAACCGGCCGTATCCGGCGTGATAAGCCGCGCAATCAGGGCGGTCAGATCCGGATCCGTCACCTTCACCGTCCGAAGAACGCGGGACGCGGTGCACTCTGTCCTCACCAGCCCCAGCAGAAGATGTTCGGTCCCGATATAACCGGCGGAAACATCGGCTGCCGCCTTCTGTGCTTCCGCCAGGACCGCCTTCAGCTGAGGAGACTGAGGATGGCTCCAGGTATACATAGGCAATTACTCCTATCTCTCTGAATTGTTTCGCACTGACAAGCAGGCTTGTCAGTGCGATCAGACTTATGCCCCTGTAACTACGTCGTTTTCGTCGAAGGTATCTTCCAGCAGGCCGCCCGGCTCTACCATAGGAAATACCTTCTCGTCACTGTCGATCGCGCAGTCGATCAGGGCTGCTTTTCCGGAAGCCAGCGCTTCGGAAAGGGCCGCTTCCAGTTCCTCTTTCGTGCAGGCCTGATATCCTTTCACACCCATGGCTTCCGCCACGGCCGGGAAGGATACCTTATCCCGGAGAACCGTATGGGAATAACGTCCTCCGTAAAACAGCGTCTGCCACTGCCGGACCATGCCCAGAACATGATTGTTGACCACCACCACGATCACGGGAATCTCATTCCGGCTGACCGTCGCCAGCTCGTTCATGTTCATGCGCAGGCAGCCATCCCCTGTAATCAGGACAACCGTCTTATCCGGACAGCCCACCTTTGCACCAATGGCTGCCCCCAGGCCATAGCCCATGGTTCCCAGGCCGCCGGAGCTCAGGAAGGTCCGGGGCGTACGGTAGGTATAATGCTGGGAAGCCCACATCTGGTGCTGCCCCACATCGGTTACGATAACAGTATCCGCCCCGGTCAGGCGGTCCACTGTCTGTACCACGCCGGGACCGCTCAATCCTGTTTCCGATACCGTAAGAGGATATTTCTCCTTCAGCTCAGCAATGTGTGCCATCCATTCCGGATGAGCCTGCTGTTCAAGCTTTTCATTCAGTACACGGAGGGTCTCCCGGATATCCCCGATAATATGGGCATCCGTGCGGATGTTCTTGTTCACTTCCGCAGGGTCAATATCAATCTGTACGATCTTCGCGTGGCTGGCGAATTTCTTCGTATTGCCGGTGCAGCGGTCCGAAAAACGGACCCCGATGCCGACCAGAAGGTCACATTCCGCCACCCCGTAGTTCGTAGCCTTGGTGCCGTGCATGCCCAGCATACCCGTATACCGCGGATCCGCTTCATCAAAAGCCCCCTGTCCCATCAGGGAAAGGGTCACCGGCGTATCCAGTTTCTTCACGAATTCGGACAGTTCTTCGGAAGCATCTGCCAGAATCACACCGCCGCCTGCGAAAACGAAGGGTTTCTTCGCCTCGCGGATCATGGAGAGCACTGTTTCTACTGCCTCCGCATCCTGCGGTACCATCTTCACGATCTTTTCCGGTTTCTGCGGCTCATATTCACCCACGGCGGCTGTTACGTCCTTGGTAATGTCCACCAGAACGGGGCCGGGACGTCCTTCCTGCGCCAGCCGGAAAGCCTTGCGCAGCATGGGAGCCAGGTCCTCTACTCTCTTGACCAGAGAGCTGTATTTCGTGATGGGAATGGTGATGCCGGAAATATCGATCTCCTGGAAGGAATCCTTGCCCAGCACTGCATTCCCCACGTTGCAGGTAATGGCGACCAGAGGTACGGAATCCATATAGGCGGTAGCGATACCCGTTACCAGATTCGTCGCTCCGGGACCGGAGGTGGCAAAGCAGACACCTACACGACCGGTTGCCCGGGCATAGCCATCCGCTGCGTGCGCCGCTCCCTGCTCATGAGAGGTCAGCACATGGTGGATCCTGTCGGAATATTTGTATAATTCGTCATAGACATTCAGAATAGCGCCGCCCGGATATCCGAAAACGGTATCCACGCCCTGTTCCAGAAGGCATTCCATGACGATCTGAGAGCCATTCAGCTGCATAGTTTTCTCCTTTATCTGATAGCGTATAAACAGTGAATGGCTTTATTTATACGTTCATCTCCAAGATGGCGCCGCGGTTTCCGCTGGTAACCAGTTTCTCATAGCGGGCCAGATATCCTGTCGTCACCCGGGGCTGTCTGGGCTGCCATTTTGCACGTCTGGCTGCCATTTCCTCGTCGGAAATCTTCACATTCAGGGAGCAGTTATCAATATCGATGGAGATGATATCGCCTTCTTCTACCAGGGCAATAGGCCCTCCTACCGCCGCCTCAGGCGATACATGACCGATGGAAGCGCCGCGGGACGCGCCGGAAAAACGGCCGTCCGTAATCAGGGCTACCGTGGAACCCAGACCCATGCCTGCGATCGCGGATGTGGGGTTCAGCATCTCCCGCATGCCGGGGCCTCCCTTAGGGCCTTCATAACGGATGATCACCACATCGCCGGCTACGATCTTCCCGCCCTTGATGGCATCGATCGCATCCTCTTCGCAGTCAAAGACACGGGCAGGGCCTTCGTGCTTCATCATTTCCGGCACCACGGCGGAACGTTTCACAACACCCGAATCCGGCGCCAGGTTGCCCTTCAGGATTGCCAGACCGCCGGTCTCGCTGTAAGGATTCTCCAGCGGGCGGATCACCTCCGGATTCCGGTTGATGGCATGGGCAATGTTCTCCCCTACCGTCTTCCCGGTAGCTGTGATCAGATCTGTGTACAGAAGATCCTTCTTTGTCAGCTCTTTCATAACCGCGTATACGCCGCCGGCTTCATAGAGGTCCTCCATATAGGTAGGGCCGGCCGGTGCCAGATGGCAAAGGTTCGGAGTACGCTTGCTGATCTCATTCGCAATGTCCACATTCAGTTCTACGCCGGCTTCGTGGGCGATGGCCGGGATGTGCAGCATGGTATTGGTGGAGCAGCCCAGAGCCATATCCACAGTAAGGGCGTTGATGAAGGCCTTTTCATTCATAATGTCACGAGGCCGGATGTTCTTTTCCAGCAGTTCCATGACCTTCATTCCGGCATGTTTCGCCAGCTTGATGCGCTCGGAATAAACAGCGGGAATGGTTCCGTTGCCTTCCAGGCCCATACCGATGGCTTCCGTCAGACAGTTCATGCTGTTTGCGGTATACATACCCGAGCAGGAACCGCAGGTCGGACATACATGGTTTTCGAATTCGCGCACGTCCTCTTCCGTCATGGTGCCGGCACTGTAGGAACCGACTGCCTCGAAAATGGAAGAAAGGCTTCTCTTCTTCCCATGTACATGACCGGCCAGCATAGGGCCGCCGCTGACAAACACTGTGGGGATGTTCAGGCGGGCAGCTGCCATCAGGAGGCCCGGAACATTTTTATCGCAGTTGGGAATCATGACCAGGCCGTCAAAAGCATGCGCCAGGGCCATACATTCTGTGGAATCACAGATCAGGTCGCGGGTCACCAGCGAATACTTCATGCCTACATGGCCCATGGCAATACCGTCGCAGACCGCGATGGCGGGGAAAACAATGGGAGTGCCGCCTGCCATGGCCACACCCTGCTTCACCGCAGCGGTAATCTTGTCCAGGTTCATATGGCCGGGGACGATTTCATTGTAAGAACTGACAATGCCGATCAGGGGGCGGTTCAGTTCTTCTTCAGTCATGCCCAGCGCATTGAACAGGGAACGGTGGGGTGCCTGCTGCATCCCCTTGGTTACGGAATCGCTTCTCATGATTTTGTCTCCTTTTTACAGTCCGTCATATACCGTCTGTCCCGTTTCATTCCTGCGGAACAGCTGTTTCTATCCAGATACAGGGTTTGATGCGGATCTTCGCAGATGCGGCATCATACCCGTATTCCATTACCGTTTTATCCGTATTGACAAAGGCCATCGTTCCCGGCTGGGTTCCGGGTGTACGCAGCCACCAGCAGCGTTTGGTCTCTCCCAGGTGTGCGGAATACTGCTCCGCTTCCGAAGCCGACAGCAGGAACATGCGGTCCAGTGTGGCTTCTCCGCCGGATGTCCCATTCAGCCGGTTGTCCTCTGCCGGAATCTCATGCCAGGCCAGAAGAGAAAGCTCCTCTGCAGAGAAGTTCTTCTCCGGATAGGTTCCATTCAGATATTCCCGCACGGACGCTGTGCCCCAGGTGCATTCACCGCCGCCCTCCTGGAAAGGAATTTCCGCAATGGCTTCTTTACGGATCAGGAGCCGGAGGCTCCCCTCACTGTCCAGAACAGTCCACTCCTTGCCTCCGAAGGTGACCGTATCTCCGGGGACGGCTCTCTCGATCAGCAGCCGTTCCAGATCCGTAAACTGATTCCGGCTGTCCAGGTAGTCCTTTTTTGCCATTTCCTCCCAGTCTTTCCAGCTGTCGCCCGGGTTGTCGGAATTCTTCGCGGACACAGCCGCCTTGTAGCGGCTGTCCTGGTAGGCAGCGTATACCTCCGGACTTTTGGTAACCCGGTAGTTTTCATAATATGCCTGCCAGGCTTTTTCCGGAATTCCGGCCTTCAGCTCTATATCCCCCTTGAGGCGCATATACTGCGGCGTACGGGAAAACAGGATCAGACCTGCTGCCAGAACTACCAGAGCAGCCAGAATCCCGCGGCGGCGGTATACACCCTTCTTCCGGATTTCCGCCTGCCTCTTTCTGCAGAAAGCCGCTCTTTCCGCCGTATCCGTACATTTTTCCGCTTTTTCAAACAGCTTGGGACTGGTGTACTTCTCTTTCAGCCTGTGTTTTTTCTCATAGCGGACAGCCGCCTCAAAGGCTTCCGCCGCAACCCGGAAATCGTCCTCGGTTCTGGCTTTTTTCTGCAGCTTGCAGGCCTTCTTATAGGACTCCGCACGGAACCTGGCCCGGGCATTGTACATTTTCTTCCGGTATTTTCTGAATCCCTTCAGTGCCTCAGGCATTGTGTCCGCCAGAGGTTTCAGCTCCGCCATTGCTTTCCGGAAATACTTTGCTTTATAATCGTTCCGGAGCATCCGGTCCGCCATCTCCCCCAGGGACAGGGCGTGCGCCACGGATTGTTCCGGCGTACGCTCTTCCTCAGGCGGAAAAGCCTTCAGCAGGGGATACAGGTGGGTGAGTTCTTCCTCGGGAATCTCTTCTTCAGGGTTCAGCGGGCCATCCTCCTCCGGATCCTCTGCCGCAGCGGATTCGTCCGAAACATCCTCTGCCGCAGCGGATTCGTCCGAAATATCCTC
>CACZQT010000232.1 GCA_902783295.1 uncultured Lachnospiraceae bacterium | reverse complement strand
TAGGCAACAGTATCCGGAACCTTAACCGTCTTTGCGTTCTTCTTGGATTTGCTGTAAGTAACAGTGGCCTTGGCCTTTGTCACCTTATAAGTTTCTCCGGCAGCGGTAAAGGTCTTGCCTTTCGCAAGCACAATCTGCCCGTCGGAAGGGCTGCTCTCCTCCGGCTGAGCTGCATCCTGGCCGGGCTCGGGCGCCTGGGTGCTTTCCGTAGCTTTGGTGCTTTCAGGCGTTTTGCTCGTTTCGGGAGCCTTTGTGCTTTCAGGGGTCTTCGAGGATTCTTCCGGCGTCTCGACAGTTGACAGACTGGTCACGCGGAACCGGTATTCCTGCAGGTAATATAAGGCGGTAAGAGGAATTCTCAGGTAATAGGTGCCGGCTTTAGGCAATGACAGGATCCGGCTGCCGGGATCGTTTATCTCTTTACGCGTTCCTGTAAAAAGAGAAAGCGTATTTTCATAGAGATAATCTCCTCCCTGCGGGGTAGATACCAGCACTTTCTGATGATCGACATCATACACCTCACCGCAGGTGGAATAATCCTCCGTTTCGTAAATCAGAGCAGTACTGCTAAAGGAAAACAAAGCGGAAGGCAGAGAGGTTGTCTCCAGAAGATATTCCCCCGCCTTCGGAATTTCAATCCGGTACCAGTGATAAGGGAATTCAAAATTCGGATTATCAGCGTTGATTTCGTCAGGGAGCAGTGTGTAGAAACGCTGTTCCCAGGTTCCGAGTTCGCAGGTGACAGCCTCTTCCCTGTTGCGGGGTACTGTCCAGTGTGTATTTTTAAACGGATGATAGGTGAGGGTGATGGTATAGTCATACAGATGCACGGAGTCTTTCATCTTGATATAAAAGACTCCGTTCTCCTCCGCAGGGCAGATGAGGGATACTTTTCCATAATTTCCCCCCTGGGTCACTTCGTCCCCGGCAGTATTCAGCACAAAAGCCGAAACCGCATTCTGGCTCTTTTCCACAGAAATCGTTCCGGGTTCAATATCTGCAACCAGAACGCCCCTGACAGGCGTTTGTATTTTGTAGAAGTCCTCGGCATGCAAAGCAGAATTTGACGGAGTCCCCATCGCTCCCTGGATGGTGATGACCGAGTCCTCGTTTTTCAGCTGTATCTCCTGTGCCTTCCACATGGCATTGTGTTCCAGCGTATCCGTCTCCTGGATGGTTTTTGTCTCTGCCATGACAGAGCCTGGCAGAAGGCAGTTCCAGAAAAGCACAGCCAGAAGGCTGAAAAGGAAATAATACGTGGTCGCATGTTTTCTCATAATACCTGCTCCTCCTTGTACTGATGAAATTTTAAAAAAGTTTTATTCGTAATAGGAATAATATTTCAATATCTCGTGACGGATATCATAGCTTCCATCCCCGTATACTCCACGGTACCAGTTGGCCCACTCGGCTTCCGGGTCGTAATACAGGCCATTAATCTTCACCCAGGCATGGCGTGTCAGACCGTCCGCCGCGTGATCCCGACTGCCGGAAACCCGGCCGTACACCACGTACGCTTTATAGCCGACGACGCCTGCCATGGCAGCGAAAGCACAGGCAAAATTGTAGCAGTCCCCTCTTCCGGTCTCCAGAAGCTGCCAGGCGGATTTCCGTACCCAGCCATCCTCACCGACCATGTATGGCCAGATATAGTAACTGTAGGAGCTTCTTCCTGTAAGATAATTCCAGCAGGCATAGAGCTTCTCGCCTTTGCTCATATCTTCCGAACAGATCCGGTTTACGGTTTCCACAATGGTCGTCTGATAGGTCGCAGCCGCGCTTTTCTTCGCAGAACCGTCTTCGCCGAATGCAATACCCTCATAGGTGGTATTCCTCTTCACTACCCCGTTGCTGCCTGCATAATAGAGTTTTTTCCCTACGACCTGCCAGCCGGAAAGGGCTTTTCCGGAGGGAGAAACCAGGTAATATTTCTTGCCGGGTTTTATGACCGATGTTTTTTCCGGCCTCTGCAAGGCGCCGTTCGCATCAAAAACATAATGGCTGTCACCGATCGGGCAGCTGCCGGTCAGCATGGATCCATCCGGAAAAACATAATAGCGTTCCCCGTACTGGTTTTTCCAGTGCCCGTTTCCGGTTCTGGCCGCAGTAGACTTTGCTTTGGCACGTACCGTCAGCGTACATTCCGCGACGGCTCCACTGTCCAGGACTGCCTGTATAACCACTTTCCCCTGGCCGGCCGCTTTTACCTTCCCTTTGGAAGAAACTGTCGCCCGGGATTTCTTTTTCGTTTTCCAGGATACAACCTCTTCTTTCCCTTTGTAGGCCAGCTGCAGGCTCTTCCCCTTTGCCAGCACCTTGCGGGTTATATTCAGGGTTCCGGTCGGTCTGGGTCTGCCTGCCTCTGCGCAGGCTTTCCCGGTATTCAGGAAAAGCATCATTGCGCACAGCAGCACCAGGCTGAAAATCCGCGCCTGTTTTCCCCCAAAAAACAACACACGTCTCATGATCTTCTCTTTTCGTTGCATTTTCCGCAGCATCGGTATGCCGTGTTTTCTTTAAGGCATCTCATCAATAGGATAAACGTCCTGTCCGATTATGTTCCGGCGGTTACATTCCCAGCATGCTGCGCAGTTCTTCTTCAGAAATAATGGGAATCCCCAGTTCCTTGGCTTTTTTATTTTTGGAGGACCCGGACAGCAGGTCATTATTGACCAGGAAGTCCGTATTTTTGCTGACGGAACCGGCCACCTTGCCGCCTGCAGCTTCGATCGCCTCCTGCGCTTCCTTCCGGTTGGTGAACTGTTCCAGAGCGCCGGTAATCACAAAGGTTTTTCCCGTCAGAGACGGCTGCTCCTCCACGGTCTGGGGAGCTTCCAGTTCCAGAATTTCCAGAAGATCATCCAGCGTTTTCTGGTTCTTCTCCTCCGAAAAATACGCCAGGATACCATCTGCCAGCACATCCCCGATTCCTTCGATCTGTATCAGCTCTTCCTTCGACGCGTGCCGCAGACGCTCCGGATCATTCCCAAATGCACGGCAGATCAGTTTTGCATTTGCCTGGCCGATTCCTGCGATTCCCAGTCCGTATACCAGGCGGGGCAGAGTTGTCTTCCGGGATGCCTCAGCTGCCTGAATCAGTTTGGCATAAGACTTCTCACCGAAGCCTTCCATCTGTACAATCGCCTCCCGGTGTTCCTCCAGCCGGAAGATATCCAGAAAATCATGAATAAAGCCCGCCTGGATAAACTTTTCCAGGGTCATTTCCGAGAGTCCGTCCACATCCAGGGCATCCCGGCTGACAAACAGGGCAAATTTCTTGATCTGTTTGGCCTGGCAGTCCGGATTCGGGCAGACCAGCACTTTCACTTCCGCGTTCTGTCTCAATTCCGTGGCAGCGCCGCATACCGGACAGACCGCCGGAAGCGGCCCCATGCCGCTGCGCGTCAGGTTTTCCGCAATCTGAGGAATGATCATGTTGGCTTTATAGACAGTAATCCGGTCTCCCACCCCCAGTTCCAGAGACTCCAGGATGCTTACGTTATGCACACTCGCCCGGCTGACAGTGGTTCCTTCCAGCTGTACCGGTTTAAAGACGGCCACCGGATTGATAAGCCCCGTCCGGGACGGACTCCATTCGATCCCCACCAGGGTCGTCTCCTGCTGCTCATCCGCCCATTTAAACGCGATGGCGTTTCTTGGGAATTTCGCAGTACGGCCCAGGGATTCTCCGTACGCAATATCATCCAGGAGCAGGACCAGACCGTCGGAAGGAAGATCGTTTTCCGTAACCATCCCCGCAAAATTCACCACTGTGGAAGGCAGTGTCGCGCTGTTTACACGTTCATAGTACACGATGTCAAAGCCCTGATTTTTCAGCCAGCGGAACTGCTCTTCCCGTGAATTCTGAAAATCCACTCCGTCTGCTTTCACGAGAGCGAACGCATAAAACCGGACACTTCTTGCAGCCGTCACCTCGCTGTTCAGCTGACGGACCGATCCGCTGCAGAGGTTTCGGGGATTTTTGTACTTCTCCTCTACCTCCGGCAGTTCCCGGTTGATCCTTTCAAAATCCGAATAGCGGATCACCGCTTCTCCCCGCAATACCAGTTCACCGGTATAAGGGATCCTTACCGGCAGGTTCCGGAAAGTCCTGGCATTGGCTGTAATAACTTCGCCAACCTCTCCGTTTCCGCGGGTCACGGCCTTGGCCAGGGTTCCGTCACGGTAGGTCAGCACGACCGTCAAACCGTCCATCTTCCAGGAAAGCAGCCCCTCCTGGTCTCCCAGCCAGTCCGCCAGATCTTCTATATTTTTTGTTTTATCCAGGGAAAGCATGGGCGTTTCATGCGCTTCCCGGGGCAGTTCGCTGGCCAGTTCGTACCCTACCCACTGAGTCGGGCTTTCCGTAAGGGCGATCCCAAGTTCCTGCTCCAGAGCCGTCAGTTCATCATACAGCCGGTCATATTCCACGTTCGGCATAATTTCGCGGCTTTCCTGGTAGTAGGCTCTGGCTGCTTCATTCAGCAGGGACGTCAGTTCCCGCAGACGGCGCATTTTTTCGTCTTCCATATTTCCCCTCATCCCATCCGTTCTTTTTCGAGAAACATTTATCAGCGGCAGCATCCCGGCGGATTCCCCGGATAACATGAATCACTTCCTGCAGCTGTTCAGAACCTCAACCCGCAGACATGCCATGCTTCGCATGGCTCTGAACAGTTATCACTTCGTGCTGCGGATCATCTCGAGCAGCGTCTCCAGTTCCTCTCCGGTAATCTTCCTCCAGGTTCCCAGCTGCTGGTTCCCGAGCAGGATGTTGCAGACACGCACTCTCCGCAGGGAAACCACCCGGTAGCCCAGGGCTTCGCACATCCGCCGGATCTGACGGTTCAGCCCCTGCGTCAGAACAATCCGAAAGCGGTTATACGCCAGCTTTTCCACCGTACAGGGCCTGGTTTTGCGCTCCAGTTCCTGAAGCCAGACTCCTTCGCGCATCGCTTTCAGAAATTCCATTTCCACCGGCCGGTCAACCGTTACAATATATTCTTTCTCATGATAGTGGCTGCTCCTGAGAATGGCATCCATCCATTCTCCCTGATTTGTCATGAGGATCAGCCCTTCTGAGTTTTTATCCAGACGTCCCACCGGGTAGACCCTCTCCGGGTATCCCACATAATCCACAATGTTCGCAGGATCATCCCGGGATGTTGTGCAGACCACGCCGACAGGTTTGTTGACCGCCAGAACAATGGGTTCGGGATGATGGATAACTCTCTTTCCCTTGAGACGGATATCCATCCCGTCCGTCACTTTCATGCCCATTTCCGCCGGTTTCCCGTCTACGGTTACCTCCCCGGCTTCGATCAGCCGGTCCGCTTCACGGCGGGAGCAGACTCCCGCTTCACTCAGATATTTATTCAGTCGAATTCCTTCTTTTTCCAGCTCCATATCATCCTCCGGCAGTTCCCTGCCCGTTTTATCCGCTGCCATGCCCGTCTTCCGGTTCCCGCCGGGATGCTGCCGGTTCAGCCTGCGGAATCTTTGATAGTTTCCGTCATTTTCCGCGCCTGGTCAAGAATCACATCCGTCATCTCCAGTTTTTCGATCCAGTCTGCCGGAACGGCCTCATAGCCCAGGTAAGCTCCCAGAATATTCCCCGCAATGGCGCCGGTGGAATCGCTGTCCCCGCTGTGATTCACGGCGCAGATCAGGCAGTCCTTCAGATCATCCGGATGTCTGCAGCAGCTGTAGATGGCGATCGCCAGCGCTTCATCGCCGACCCAGCCGCCCCCGATGGAGTGGATAGCTTCTGCCTCCGGCAGATCCGTATGGCTGAGCCGGATCGCATTCCGGATCATCTTCACCTGCCGGAAAATATCCGGATATTTTCCGCCCCATATATCAATGGCGTGTTCCAGAGCTGCATCTGCCACTCTTTCTATAGATGTTTCCGGCTCATACAGGATCCGGAAGATCATATACGAAAGGATTCCGGCCGGCATCCAGCCGCCCGTGTGCCCATGCGTTATAGCGGCACAGGCAGCTCCCGTCCGAAGCGGATCCCCCCATGTGCCGGTAAAGCCAAGCGGCGCTGTACGCATCACCCCACCGCAGCCTTTAGAGTGATTCGGAGGATTCTCCACTGTTCCCATATCCCCGCTCTGCAGCGCGGAAAGGCAGGTATTCCCGGGAGCTCTCCGAACATTCATTTTCGGCTCCTTCAGAAGGACGCTCTCTTTCTCCCAGAGAGAATGCACCGTCCTTCCGTAAAACTCCTGCGTGGCCAGCCAGCAAAGATAAGCCTGATAAACATAGTACGCCACCGTCTCTCTGCAGCCCTCTGCCTTCGGCAGCCGGCTGCCCAGCACCATACCCTCGTTGGTAAACAGGGTCATCTGTGTGTCGTCCGAAATACAGGCTTCGCCATCCGCCGTATAAAGATCCTGAATCCCGGCAGGGCCGAACCGGTTCCGGATCGTGTTCCAGCTTTCAAATTCGATCTCGTAGCCCAGAGCATCGCCCAGGGCTCCTGCCATCAGGCATCCTGCAATTTTACTGTACATTCTTTCAAAATCCATACCGCCGGTCGGCCTCCCTTCATAAAGTTTCTTAAGGGAAACGCTGATAAAAACGTTTTCTGCAGAAAATGCGCAGCGCGAAGCGCCTCCCTCAGCGTATCTCTGCGCATCCTCCAGAGGAGTTCTGCTTCCCGGCTTCCAGACGTCCGGTGATAAACATGGCATCCCCGAAACTGAAGAAGCGGTATCTCTCGCGAATCGCTTCCTCATATGCCTTCATGATGTTTTCCCTCCCGGCCAGGGCGGATACCAGCATCATCAGGGTCGATTTGGGAAGATGGAAATTCGTAATCAGGGCATCCACCAGTTTGAATCGGTATCCCGGATAGATAAATATATCCGTCCATCCGCTGCCTGCCTTCAGAGTGCCGTCTTCAGCCGCCGCAGATTCCAAAGTACGGCAGCTGGTTGTGCCCACTGCCACAATCCGGCCGCCTGCCTGCCGCGTACGGTTCACCAGTGCGGCAGTCTCTTCGTCCACCATATAGAATTCCGAGTGCATATGATGCTCCTCGATCGTCTCCACCTTGACAGGCCGGAACGTACCAAGCCCTACGTGCAGGGTGATTTCCGCTATGGAGATTCCACGGTCCTTCACCTCCTGCAGCAGTTCTCTGGTAAAATGCAGTCCTGCTGTCGGAGCCGCTGCGGAACCGCGCACCTTGGCATAAACCGTCTGGTACCGCTCCTTGTCTGCCAGTTTATGTGTAATATACGGAGGAAGCGGCATTTCACCGAGCCTGTCCAGTATTTCTTCGAAGATGCCTTCGTACTGCATACGGATCAGCCGGTTGCCATCCTCCACTACGTCTTCCACGGTTCCCGTCATCAGACCGCCGAAGTCCAGCACTGTACCGGGCCTGGCTTTTTTCCCGGGACGTACCAGGCACTCCCACAAATCCCCTTCCATACGTTTCAGCAGGAGAATCTCCACCGCGCCGCCGGTCCCCAGACGTGTACCGTACAGCCTGGCCGGAATCACCCGGGTGTTGTTCAGCACCAGGCAGTCTCCCGTTTTCAGTTCCTCCAGGATGTCCCGGAAAATACGGTGGCGGATCTCCCCCGTTTTCGGATCCAGGACCAGGAGGCGGGAAGAGGATCGGTCCGAAATCGGATCCTGAGCGATCAGCTCCTCCGGAAGTTCATAATCAAATTCAGAAATCTGCATAAAATACCTCTGTCAGTTTCAGGCTCTGACATGAAAACGGGCTGCCGACGGCAGCCCGTTCACGTTTTTTCCAATGAATTTTCCCTGTTTTATTCCGGCTTGTCATCCGTCAGATACTTCTTGTTGATGTAACCGAAAGTACCGTCTCTCAGGTTGCAGTGCACCCATTCAGCGCCGTCGCCGATGACATGGAGCCAGGTGCCGGCCGGTACCGACTGAATGATGGTATCATCCGACTCCGCGCTGGGTACGCTTCTCAGGTTCACCGTAGTCGTAGTGTACTGAATATCATCCACCGTGGTGAATCCGCTCGAATCCGCCTGAGCCGCTGTAGATTCCGCTTCGCTTTCCTGAGGGCTTTCTGCTGCTGCCGCAGTTTCACCCTGTGCGGCTGCTGCGCCCATCAGCTGTGCAATATAAGCCTTGAGAGCGGGATCCGCTTCCTGGGCTGCCGTAAAGGCTGCATCGACCTGCTGAACCAGGCTCTGCACCTCGGGCTGTGCAGAAAGGGTTTCTACATAAGCCTTGATGGAGTCATCATAGTCCTGTGCTCTCAGAAGCCGAAGATTTCCGTCCGCATCCGGGCGTACATAGGCCTGTTCCAGACCGGGTGCCGGCATATCGATGCCGGGCAGCTTCATACCGTAGGTAATAAATACGGCATACTCTCCAGCGTTCATACCGTTCATAGCATAGGTAGCAATATCCTCAAAGGACTCTGCCATGGCTGCCTGGCTTTCCAGTTCAGCTTCCATCGCTTCATCAATTTCCACAGAAGGATCCAGAATCGGAGCCAGCTGGCTGGAATGCCCTTCCAGGATCGCATTGTAGTAATTATCTACCAGAGTTTTTACAGCAGGCACGGAATCCTTCGGCAGTGTTGTCTGGATAGAAGGCATGGCTGGCTGTGTCGGAGCCGGAGTTGTAGGCGGAACCGTTGTGGTCGGAGCTTCCGTCACCGCTTCGGTGGTTTCAGGCGCTTCAGTGGTAGCGACTGTCTTGGTACCGAACAGGGATGCAATCCTGTCGCGGTTCACAAAAGCTGCCGCGCCGCAGCCTGCAAGCAGGGCTACAATAACGAGCGCGGTAATAATCCGGCGGTTTCTGCGCTTTGCCGCTCTCTTTTTGCGGCGGGCCGCACGTGCTTCATCACTGCCCAGCGTATCCGACATCATACGGCTGCTGCGGGTCCCCCCTGTATACACTCCGCGGTCGGATGTATCCCTCCGGTAATTGCCGGAGGTGACGTCCTCTGCACTTTCGGAATCCGCCAGCGGGTCATCCACAACTCTCTCCACTTTCCGTACCGGACGGGTTGCTCTGGAAAGATTCACAGGATCCGCGCCTTGCTCGTCGTCATCCAGCGCTTCCTGGATGGCCTGACGCATGCCCTCATCCTCTTCTTCCGGGATATCATCCGTCACAAAACCGGAGTCATCCAGAACATCCTGTTCCATATGATCAAATTCATTGTCATAATCCTTCGCCATAACAGCCTCCCCATTCATTCCGGCAAGAGCTGGCTTCTTAAGCCGGCTTCACCATTTTTCCCGGCAGGAGCTGGCCGCATAAACCGGCTCCCCGCTGGGTTTTATACAATTTCGTGCAGAAAAACCGCCTGCACTGGATCCAGAACCTTCTGAATAGCCATAGTTTTATTTATTTTATCAAGGCAAAGGTGCATTGTCAACCAAAGAATAATCGGTTTCTTTTTCAAAAATGTAATATTTTCGTAAAACTTTATTAAAAAAGTTTCCAGTTCCGGTCCCATTCGCCTTTTCTGGATTCGTACTGCATCCGGACCCATTCCACGGCCTGTTTATGCCCTTCCTGGCTGAACGGGAACTGCTCCTCGGTTTTCCGTTCTTCCGGGGTGACCTCGAAAGAAAAGGGCTCCGGCCATACCCAGGCCGTGAGAAGCCAGTCCGGTTTTGTCCCGGTACGGGCCAGACGGTACCGCATGCCCTTATGGTCTCCGGTCAGGATTCCTCCATAAGAGTAAAAGGACAGGGAATAAAAGCTTTTCTCATCCAGCATGGCGTTGCTTTACCGGATGGCATCCAGTGCCTGGGACAGATCGGCAATCAGATCTGCCTTGTCCTCCAGACCGCAGGAAATTCTCACGAGGCCGGCCGGTACACCGGCTGCTTTCAGCTGTTCGTCGTTCATCTGGCGATGTGTAGAAGTTGCAGGATTCAGGCAGCAGGTTCTGACATCCGCCACATGGGTTTCGATGGCTGCCAGCTTCAGTTCTTTCATGAAAGCTTCTGCCGCAGGCCGTCCGCCGGCCAGTTCAAAGG
>CACZQT010000231.1 GCA_902783295.1 uncultured Lachnospiraceae bacterium | reverse complement strand
GGATATGCATGCCATCGGCGCCGCAAACAATCTGCTGGCCGCCATGCTGGACAACCATATCTACCAGGGTAATGCCCTGAACATCGATCCCCGGCAGATCACCTGGCGCCGCTGCGTGGACATGAACGACCGTCAGCTGCGTTTTGTGGTGGACGGCCTGGGCGGCCGTGTCAACGGCGTGCCCCGCGAGGATGGCTATGACATCACCGTGGCTTCCGAGATCATGGCGGTGCTCTGCCTGTCTAACGACATCCCGGATCTGAAGAAGAGACTGGCTTCCCTGATCGTTGGCTATACCTACGATAAAAAGCCGGTAACGGCCGGCGATCTGAATGCGCAGGGTGCTATGGCGGCCCTGCTGAAGGATGCGCTGAAGCCCAACCTGGTACAGACGCTGGAGCACTGCCCGGCTATCGTGCACGGTGGTCCTTTCGCAAATATCGCCCATGGCTGCAACTCGGTCATGGCGACCAAGATGGCTCTGAAGCTGGGAGATTACTGCGTAACGGAAGCCGGCTTCGGTGCGGATCTCGGCGCAGAGAAATTCCTGGATATCAAGTGCCGTATGGCCGGCCTGAAGCCGGCAGCGGTGGTTGTAGTAGCGACGGTCCGTGCCCTGAAGAACCACGGCGGCGTGGCGAAGGAACATCTGGGAGAGGAAAACCTGGAAGCCCTGGCGGCCGGCCTGCCGAACCTGCTGCAGCATGTGGACAACATGATCAACGTCTACAAGCTTCCCTGCGTAGTAGCCATCAACGCCTTCCCTACGGATACGAAGGCAGAGCTGGATCTGGTGGAAGCGAAGTGCCGTGAACTTGGCGTGAATGTAGCCCTGTCCGAAGTCTGGGCCAAGGGCGGCGAAGGCGGCGTGGCGCTGGCGGAGGAAGTCATCCGTCTGGCGGAGCAGCCGAACGACTTCTCCTACAGCTACGAGCTGGACGGGTCCATCGAAGACAAGCTGAATGCCATCGTGAAGAGAATCTATCACGGCGCGGGCGTACAGCTGACTGCCCAGGCGAAAAAGCAGGCAGAACAGCTGACGGAGCTCGGTTTCGCGAACTGCCCCATCTGCGTGGCAAAGACTCAGTACAGCTTTACGGACGACCAGACGAAGAAAGGCGCCCCGAAGGATTTTGTGGTTACAGTGCGGAACCTGAAGATCTCTGCCGGCGCGGGCTTTATCGTTGCTTTGACCGGGGATATCATGACCATGCCGGGACTGCCGAAAGTACCGGCGGCCGAGAGAATCGACGTAGACGAAACCGGGAAGATCAGCGGACTGTTTTAAGAAAACTGTTTAGGGAAACTGCTTAAGAAAACAGCTTTCAGGAAAATTCAGGGAAAATAACGGAACATTTAAAGGCAGTTTAAGGAATATATGCAATACTGTATACCAGATGGAAGATACCCTCCCTTTCATGCGCGGGGGTGCCGGAACATCGTATACGTAGGCTGCATCATAAACCTAAAGGAAGGAAAAGAAAAAATGAAAAAGTGGAGGACCCTTGCTGCGCTGATGCTTGTTCTGACCATGACGGCCGGAACTGTACAAACTGCGTTTGCCGCCGCCCAGGAAGCGGAAACAACCGAGGCTGAAACAACAGTAGCCGCGGATGCGGACTACGCAGAAGACGAAGAAGAACCTGCGGAGACGGAAGAGGCTGCAGAAGCAGAGGAAACTGTGGAAGAAAACGAAGCTGCCGAATCGGAAGAAGCTGCTGAAGATGAAACCGCTGAGGCAGAAGCAGAAATGCCCCCCATCCCGGATTTCAGTATTGGTCTGGATGAAAAAGGCTGGCTGACAGACACGGCTCTTACGGAACTGGTAGAACTGCCGGAATATGCCGGGGCGGAATTCGCTGCCGCTGATGTGACTGTTTCCGACGAAGAACTGCAGGCAGAGATCGACGAACTGCTCGCCGGCTACGCAGGCGAACCTGCACAGATTACAGACCGTGCCGTGGCAGACGGGGACTCCGTAAATATTGACTATGTAGGCAGCATCGACGGTGTGGAATTCGACGGCGGCAATACCCAGGGACAGGGCACGACCGTGACCATCGGCGTGACCCAGTACATCGATGATTTCCTGGAGCAGCTGATCGGCCATATGCCGGGCGATACCTTTGACGTGAATGTGACTTTCCCTGAAAACTACGGCGTAGAAAACCTGAACGGGAAGGATGCGGTTTTTGTAACCACTATCAACTATATCGAAGAACCTGTAATTCCGGAATGGAATGATGAATTCGTAGCAGAGAACCTGCAGGAACTGTACGGCTATGAATCCGCAGCGGATGCAGAAACGAAGCTTCGCGCCGACCTGGAACGTTCCAAGGGGAACGCCTTTGTCTGGAACTGGCTGATGGAGAACAGCACCTTTACGGCAGAGCCGGAAAGCCAGCTGCAGAACCAGATCCAGCTGGCTGTGGACTATTACAAGTGGTTTGCAGCGGCCTACGGGATTGATTTCGAAACCTATCTGACCTATATGGGTATTGCTGATGAAGACGCACTTCGCGATTCCATCCGGGAAGAAGCCCTTCTCTTCACCGAGCGCCAGGTGATTTCCGAGAAAATCGCTAAGGAACAGGGCATCGATATCGACGACGCCTATGTAGCAGAGCAGGTTGGCGACAACCTGGATGCCATGGTGGAAAACTACGGCATCGGCTACATCATGAACAACCTCCGTATGGTGAAAGTGGCGGAATGGGTACTGGAGAACGCCACCATCGCAGGAGAATAAAGCCCACAGGCGGGACAAAGAAAGTCAGCGAGTCAGGGGAGATCCCCTGACTCGTTCTATTACAAGGGCAGGAAACAGAGACCTGCCCCCTGTTTTCAACGGTTTCCGCGTCCGGCCAGAATTGGAGGAGAGCGTATGTTTGTGGCAGACCTGCATTGCGATACCATGTTTAAGCTTTGGATTTCCGGGCTTCAGGGGAAGAAATATTCCTTTAAGGATACGTCAGGAAATACAGAACCCTTTCAGATTGACGTCAGAAAACTGCAAAGCGGAGGTTATGTCCTGCAGAACTTCGCTTTGTACGTGGACATGCGGATGCCGGCTTCCATGCTGGCGGGGAAAGGAGAAAGCCTGATCGATCAGATGCCCGGCGCGGCCATGAGCGCTCCCGAAACAGCCGCCGGGGATGCGTCTTATGTGGACCCGTGGTTTCAGGTGACGGAAATGCTGCGCATTTTCCGGAAAGAGATGGCGGACAATTCTTCGGATATCCGGCAGGTGCGTACATGGGAAGACATCGAAGAAAACCGCAGGGCAGGCCGGGTATCGGCTCTGCTTACGATCGAGGAAGGCGGCGTTCTTCAGGGAGAGATCAGCCGGCTTGATCAGCTTCGGGAAGCCGGCGTCCGCATGATGACCGTCACCTGGAACTACCCGAACGGGCTGGGGTATCCGAACCGGATCCCGGAGGGAACGGAAAAGGATTTCAGGAATTATTACCGTTTCCGTCCGGAAACAGGCAATGGTCTGACCGCTTTCGGAAAAGAAGCCGTATCCAGGATGGAAGAACTGGGGATTTTGCCGGATGTGAGCCATCTTTCTGATGCGGGTATCTTCGATGTAGCCGATGTCGTGAAGGGGCCTTTCGTCGCCAGCCATTCCAACGCCAGGGCTCTTTGCGGATGCTCCAGAAATCTTACGGATGACATGATCCGGATCATCGCGGAACATGGCGGGGTGATCGGCCTGAATTTCTGCCCGTCTTTCCTGGTGGAAGCGGACAGGGAAGAAAAGTGCTTCACAAGCTGTGAAGCGCTGGCACGGCATGCAAGGCATATCATGAATGTCGGCGGAAGAGAAGTGCTCGCTCTCGGAACGGATTTCGACGGAATCCCGAAGAGAAACCTGGAAACAGAAGACGCTTCCGAAATGCCGAAGCTGTCAGAATACATGCTGAGCCATGGCTTCAGCAGCAGCGAAGTGGAAGATATTTTTTACAGGAACGTGATGCGCCTGTACAGAGAAACACTGCGGTAAGAAAAAGGAGAGACGGGGATCTATAACAATCTGGTATAGGTCTATACGGTATTGATGATTGAATCGTTTC
>CACZQT010000230.1 GCA_902783295.1 uncultured Lachnospiraceae bacterium | reverse complement strand
CCCCTGTCACGCCCCCGCTAGAATGTGAAGATTTCTCACCATTCCGTCAGAAATGGTGTTCTGCACGGAATAGGCGTGCTGTTCGAGGTCATCGCTTTGCAGCCCGGTCAGATTCTGACGGCGAAGTTCCAGAATGATCTTTGCCGACAGCTTTTCGATCCATTCAAGTTTCCGCGGAAAATCTTCGGCATTGCCTGAAGTGAGCAGATATTCCAGAGCGCCGGCCATGGGAGAGAAACCCTCAAACGAGCGGAATGCACGAAAACCCCACTTATAGAAAGGCTGGTAGGTTCGGTTCAGCAGAAAAACCACGGCCATTGCGCTTTTTACAAATTCTACGACCGCAAGCTGTGCGGCTCCAGGCTCTGAGTGAGCGATACATCTTGGATAATTATACTGTCCGGACTGTGCCATCAACAGAAGATGTCCGGCAAGCTTTTTCCGTCGGATGTCTTCCGGATAATACGAAAGCAGCTGACGAATACGAGTTACTTCTTTGTAGGCATCAAAAAATATGCATCCGTTGACTGCTTCCGCCAGTGCGTATTCCGGAACGGTCAGCCACTGCTGCATGGAGAGCAGGCCGTCTTTGGTTCCGGTCTTTTCCAGAAAAAAAGAAGAGGTTCGGATCACTCCGTGCCGTGCTCCGCCGGCCGGCTGCAGGCGAGAACGGGAAATGCCCATAAATTCCGAGGGAAGCGAGGCGTAGGCACGCTCCAGCAAGAATGCGGTGCGGCGGTCCACAACAGATTCATCGGGGAGAAAGAGGCAAAAGCCTGGTTCGAAATCATGATCCCTGGAAACGGCATCGTCGTATCCGAAGCATTCTGAACCGCTGCCGCAAAGCCCTGCTGCCAGAAAGGGCAGAACTTCCGGAAACTGTGCAGTGAGCATGGGAAAACCGTATTCTTCAAAGTATCTGCGGGAGAGAGTCATTCCGTTGTTCATTTTATGCTCCTCCTGCTGTCCTGTGCCATCTGATAGATTTGTGAAGCACAGTCCCGAAGCTCCTGCGCTGCGGCAAAATAACCATAATATTCAAACGAAGGGGCACATTTCTCACAGACAAATGCGTAATAGCCATCCCTGGGTATTTCAGGGAGAACCAGAAAATCATAAGCCCGGTCAAGAAGAGAATATATTTCCTTCTCCCCGGCTTCCATTCCATCCCGTGCGGCAATAAGATCTGCCATGTTCAGGAGGGTGACCGCCTGCTCCAATGCGCCTGCCGGAACCTGATCCATCTGAAAAAGTGCTTTCTGAAACAGCTCCAGAGCCGGTTCATAACGACCGGCTGCAGTGAGTGCTATGCCCATATTATTATACAGCCCCCCCAGAAGACGCGGGGAAGTGTCCGGATGTGATTCGTAGACAGCCCGGGCTTTTTCGAAAAGGTCCAGGGCTTTTGTATATTCGCCGAACGAACTTTGTGCCGTGGCAATATTGATATAAGTGGTTCCGGCCGTGAGGGCAGAGGTAAGATCCAGAGATTCCAGAAGCTCCAGGGCTTCCTGTGAGAGCGCAAAGGCTTCTTCCTGCATATTCACTTTTCGATAATGGCCGATCAGTTCATTGCAGACAGAAAGCAGACCGCGCAGATCTCCCATCTGTTTCGCCTCTTCCTTCCAGTACAGGAGGTGCCGCCGTGCACTGTCATAATCCCGCCGGCTCATGTAGTCCTCCAGCTTCTCTACCACCCGCTGTATTGGAATGGAAGAATTGTTCCGATTGCCGGAAGGCATTGAAAAAACAGAGGAATCATAATCTTCCGGCTGCATCTCATACATATTCTTTAGTTTCATGGCATATCCTTGTCTGAACGATTTGTCTGAATGATGTATATTCCAGCATCTGCCTTTTTATTATATAGCGGTGAGCAAAAAAAACAAGCGGAAACCGGAGCCATAATAATACAGAGACATAAACAAAATGTCTGACTGTATCCGGCAGCAAGGAATAATTTATGGTTGACAAAATAAAAAAGCAGTGATATAAATACCATAAATTGAATAGCGACCGAAAAAACCGATGATGCGGAGATAACGGCAATGATGCCTTTACAGAGAGCCTGAGATGCTGAGATTCAGGTGAGAAACAAGTTGTCAAATGGACCGCGGAGGGTGCAGTCAAAAGGGACGTTGTTTTCATGCATTCATCCCCGAGTATTCTGCAACGCAGATGGCAGGCGTTATCTGCCAGGGATATGACAGTATCCTTCAAAGAGCACGGCTTACCCCGTGAATCAAGGTGGCACCGCGGAACGTATGATGCATGAAATGAATCTTGCATGAACATACAAAACGTCCTTGACAGACTTAACCGTCTGTCAAGGACGTTTTTTGATTGTCAGTTATTGCCTGCATCACTGCGAACGTACAGCTTCCTGCCACGATTATCAGTTCCCGATTCATCCCCCAGGAAAGTGAGGAATTCAACATGCAGATCCGTCCCTCATTCGAAGAAGCAAAAAACATAGCCGCAGCCGGGACTTATCAGGTGCTTCCCGTCAGCTGTGAAATCCTCTCGGATTTTATCACGCCCATCGAAGCCCTCCGGATTTTAAAGAATGTTTCCACCCACTGCTATATGCTTGAATCCGCTCAGGCGAATGAGACCTGGGGGCGTTATACCTTTCTCGGTTTTGATCCGAAGCTGGAGATTACCTGTGTGGACAGTGAGATGAAGATCGGAAATCTCCAGATTCGCACGGCGCAGCCCTCCGATTATATCCGTCAGGTCCTGAGTCAGTACAAAAGTCCGCGCTTTGACTACCTGCCTTCCTTTACCGGAGGGCTGGTCGGGTATTTTTCCTATGATTATCT
>CACZQT010000229.1 GCA_902783295.1 uncultured Lachnospiraceae bacterium | reverse complement strand
TTCACATGAGCAATCATAGTTCTCTTCCCTTTTCCCTTTAAAATCAAGAACGCCACCGGCGTTCTTGCCGCGGCGCGCAAGGCTCGCAGGCGAGTCTTGAATAAACATCATTTCTCTCAGGTCATATTAAACTGAATCTGCTTCATTTCTTCAGCTAAGTGTACTACGGTTCTGACTTCCTGACAACAGTCCGCATTGTTTTCCCATATCCAAAAAGTACTTTGTCTTTACTCTGTATTCACGCATGATATAATGAACTCTGAAAGGAGGATTCCCGTCATGCCATCCATTTCAGATGCAACCCGGAGAAACTGGAAAAAACTTCATACGAATCCGGACGGGAAGCTGACCTCCAGAGCCAACAAGCAGAAATCGTCGAGGCAGATTCTTCCGATAGAGTACCTGGTCCATCCCAGGAACGCCGTTTTTGCTCTTAGGCTTGCCGGGACAGCAGCGGAAAAAAAGCTGGATACGTTTTCTGTTCTCCTGTCCCTGGGAATCTGTCTTCTGAAAAACGCAGGGATCTGGCAAAAACCGCATGTCATGGCTGCTTTGCAGGAATTCAAGAAAAACATGAGCCTTTCGGAATCTGATGCAGAGAATCTGATTTATGATTGCCTGGATCAGGAACAGCTTCCTGAGGATGAATTCGATCTGCCCGGTTTTGTGTATCAATGTCTTTTGTCAGAAGGTGTAAAGAATATGGCAGGCTCGTATTACACGCCGCCTGCCGTAGCCCGGAACATGGTAAAGTATTTTGATTTCTCTCACGGAGAGCTTTTTCTGGATCCCTGCTGCGGAAGCGGTGCTATGCTGATCGCAGCACCTGCCCCTCGCCCGGAACCACTCTTCGGAGTAGACGCAGACCCTGCCGCTGTCCTTCTGGCGCGGATCAACCTTCTTCTGAAATACCGGGATCTGGAGTTTATCCCTCAGATTTACTGTCTGGATTATCTGAGCGGTCCGCGTTCTGCAGAGGCAGGGATTGTTGCTGTTGAAAATCCACCTTCCCTTTTTTCCCGTTCTTACGATTATATTGCAACCAATCCGCCCTGGGGTGCCATGGACCATTCCGACGTTTTGCTGTATGGAAAGCCCGTCCGTGAAAGCTTCTCTGCTTTCTTTGTTCAGGCTTGCAGACAATTAAAATCAGACGGCATCATCCGTTTTCTGTTTCCGGAATCTGTTCTGAATATTAAAGCGCATACAGCCATTCGCCGCTTTCTTCTGGAAAAAGCAGGGATTATCCGCATCACAACTTATGAAGAAAACTTTACCGGCGTCTTTACAGGATTCGTCGATATAACCTGCGGTGCGGCAGCTGATCCCGAACGTTTTCCTCTGTTTTTTCACGGCAGAAAAGCGCAGGAAAAAGTCCGAATGATCTCCGTCCGGTCTATCCGCGAAACAGAAAACCTGGTGATCAGCCTTCTCTCCGAAGAAGATCTGGAAATTCTGCAGACTGTCAGAGCGCATGGAAAATATACTCTCCGGAACAGCATTTTTGCGCTCGGGATAGTGACCGGAGACAACCGGAGAAAGCTTTCCTCCGTCTGCCTGGAAGATATGGAGCCAATCTATACAGGCCGTGAGATCCGGCCTTATTCTCTGCTGCCTGCCAGGCAGTATATCCGTTTTGACAGGTCAGAACTTCAGCAGGCGGCAAAGGAAGAATTCTACCGGTCTCCGGAAAAACTGGTTTATAAGTTCGTCTCCAATACTCTTGTGTTTGCGTATGACAACACAGGCAGCCTTTTCCTGAACAGCGCCAACATTCTGATTCCTGCTGTTCCGGGAATGTCCGTAAAAACCGTTCTCGCTTTCCTGAATTCTGCACTCTTCCGTTTTTACTACCGGAAGCAGTTCAGGGATGTGAAAATTCTGAAAGGGAACCTGCTGCAGCTGCCTTTCCCGGAAATCTCTGCAGCGGACGATGCTGCCCTGTCAGCCCTTGCAGATGAAGTTCTGAAAGGAAATACTTCCCATCTCCCAGAAATCGATTCCCTGATATTCCGTCTTTACGCTCTGAAAAAGGAGCAGGTGGACAGAATACTGGAATCCTGAAGCAAATAGACAGGGGGACAGTCCCTAAACAGGGGGACAGTCCCTGTGTCCCGCATACTGGACACAGGGACTGTCCCCCTGTCTCAAGATTATACCACCGCCGGCTCCAGAAGAAGTTCGCCGGTTTCGAAACGTTTTTTGCTGAACTTGCGGATGTCAAGGGTGTCGGACTGACCGGTCAGGTGGTTGGCCACCATGATTGCGACCCTGGGGCTTACCATGAAGCCGTGTCCGGAGAAACCGCATACAGACCAGAAACCCTTGCAGCTTTCCGCTTCATCAATAACCGGGTTGGCGTCCGGGCTCATGTCGTACTGACCGGCCCACTGACGGACTACGCGGAGTTTTCTGAGAATCGGCAGGGCTTCGCACATGACAGCGCAGTTATGCTCCAGGAACTGCCAGCTGGAATTGAAATTGTAGCTGGGCGTTTCCTTGGGACCGATCCCCATTACAAAGCTTCCGTGAGGCGTCTGCTGTACATAGTAAGAACGAGAAAATGCCATGACCATGCAGTCGATCAGAGGAGCTACCGGTTCGGTTACCAGAGCCTGGTGACGTTCCGAATAAACGGGAATCTCCTCGCCTACCATGGCTGCCAGCTTCGGTGCGCAGGTATTGGCGCAGTTGATCACAGTTTTGCATTCCACATATCCCTTGGTGGTCTGCACGCCGGTGATATGTCCGCCTTCCGTGGTAAAGCCGGTGGCTTCGCAGTAGGTTTCGATATCCACGCCCAGTCTTCTGGCACCGGTTGCGTATGCCTGGGTGCTGTGGAAAGGATTCGCATGGCCGTCTTTCTGATTGAAGGTGCCGCCCTTGACTCCGTCCAGGTTCAGGTAGGGAACCTTCTTC
>CACZQT010000228.1 GCA_902783295.1 uncultured Lachnospiraceae bacterium | reverse complement strand
GGCTGGGAAGCCTTCCTGGCTGTGGACGGGGACGCTGTGGAGGTCAAAAAAACGCTGCTTACACTGGAAGAAACGGATCCGGCCGGACGCCTGTTTGATATTGATGTTCTGCGGGAGGACGGCACCAAGGTTTCCCGGGAGGATCTCGGACTTCCTCCGCGCTCCTGCCTGATCTGCGGCAGGGAGACGGCAGCCTGTGCCAGAAGCCGCGCGCACACGGTGGAAGAACTGCAGGCGAAGACAGCGGATCTGCTGATTTCTTCCCTGCGGCGCCAGCGGCTTTCTTCCTATATGATCGGGCGGCTTTGCCGGCAGGCCATGCTGCTGGAGGTCTATACGACTCCTAAGCCGGGGCTGGTAGACAGGAACAACAACGGTGCCCACCGGGATATGGATGTAGCTCTTTTTGAGAAGAGTACAGAGGTACTGGAACCGTTCTTCGTCGAATTTGCGGTCACAGGCCGTGAACTGTACGAAGAAGCAGCAGAGGATATCCTGCGCTGTATCCGTCCTATCGGAATACGGGCTGAAACTGCGATGATGAAAGCTACCCGCGGCATCAATACGCATAAGGGAATGATTTTCTCGCTGGGGATTCTTGCAACGGCAGCGGGTTACTGCCTGGCCCGGGCCGGACGGGGACCTGTATCCCTGGACGGTATTTTACAGACGGCCGGTCTGATTGCTGCCCCTGCCTATCGGGAGGACTATATGCTTCTGCCCCTGGATGAGAACCATATTCCTACCGCAGGGGAAAGACAGCACGAAGCTTATGGAATCGGCGGAATCCGCCAGGAGGCTGCAGAAGGCTTCCCCTCTGTGGTACGCTTTGCCTGGCCTATCCTGGCAAATGCCCTGGATGAAGGGATCGACTGGAATCAGGCGGGTTCTCTGGCTCTTCTGAATCTGATGGCTCATGTGACCGATACCAACAGTATCAAACGATCCTCCGTGGAAGAAGCTGCAGAACTCAGAAAACGGATTCAGGAGATGCTGGGCAGTCCCGAAGGCGTAAAGGAAAGCCAGGTGCTGGAACTGGATCAGGAACTGATCCGGAAAAATATCAGCGCAGGCGGCTGCGCCGACCTGCTGGCACTGACATACTTCCTGTATGAACTGGCATATCTTCTCTGAAAACTGAGCCGGACGAAAATGAAGCACGGGGTCAGATTCCGGGGCATTTTAGCCCCTGAATCCGACTCCGTGCTTTATTGCAATTTCATTTTGCTGCCGGCCGGTTTGTTTTCGGGTTTCAGGCAGATTGTCTTTGTTACATTCTCATGATTTTCCGGCTGAACCGGCCCGGTGGATGTGGAAACGCTGCAGAACCCCTGTGATCAGGAAAGAGCCGAAGATGATGCCGACCGTAATGGAACCGGCGGCTGCCATGGTGTCAAAAAGTCTTTCTGATCCTTTTACGGGATTTTCCATGAAGAAATAATAAGCCGTATAGTAAATTCCGGCTCCCGGCACCAGCGGGAAGATGCCAGGAACCAGGAAAACGGAAACCGGCGCCTGACGGTAAGCCGCCATCCAGCGGGAAAAAAGGGTCAGCCCTGTCGTGGCGGCGAAATTGCACAGGATCAGGCTGCAGCCCAGATCGTGCAGGATACAGTATATAACCCAGCCGATGGTTCCGGAAATTCCACAGGCAATCCATTCTTTTTTCGGTGCATGGAAAAGCATGGAAAAGGCGATGACGCTCACCATGGCTTCGGCAATATGGCGCATATAGAGAAGCAGGATATGGACGATCACAGTACAAACCTCCCTCCCATGAAAGAAATCAGTTTGATGCAGATGCCGACACCGACCGCGATGGAGAAAGCAACCAGCAGGGCATCGATCAGATGTATAAGACCGGAGAGATAATCTCCGTTGAAGAAATCCCGGATGGAGGTCGTCAGCGAATATCCGGGCACCAGCGGCATGATGGAACCGATGACGATCAGATCAAAGTGATCCGGGAAGCCGGTCAGCATGCAGAGAGCGCTGACAAGGGTTAAAAAGAAAGAAGCCAGGATAAATGTAGGAAACCGGGTGATGTGCTGACGCTCGTCCAGTTCGTAAAGCACCAGCTTCAGCACGATGCCGACCAGAAAAGCGGTGATTCCATCCCGCAGAGAGCCTCCGAAAAGAACAGAAAAGCCGCCGCAGCCAAAACCGCAGCAGAGCGCCATGGAAAGCTTCCTGTCCGGGATCGGTTTTTCAATTTCCTGCAGACGGCGGTAGGCTTCATCCCGGCCGATCCGTCCGTCACAGATGTCCCGGGAAACCTGGTTCAGACGGGCAATATTGTTCAGATGCAGATTCCCCAGCTTGACGTAACGTACGGCGCTGCATGCATCCGGCATTCCTTCATTGATGGTGATGAAGATACCGTTGGACAGAACGTAGACGCTGTGGTTTGGGAAGCCGCAGGCATCGATGATGCGGTTCAGCGTGTCCTGCACGCGGTAGATTTCACCGCCGTTTTTCAGCAGCAGTTCCCCCATGAAGGCGGAAAGCTGCATGACGCCGACGTGCTCCGGACGTTCCGCCGGGAGATGTTCGACAAAGGGTATCTCAGGGTTCATCTTGGGATTCCTTTCAGAAAGTATTAGTGACAGACACAGGAAAGTGCCGCTTCGCGACCATGCCCGGCGCGCAAAGTCCGCCTGCGCTCCCCTCATGAATGAGAGGCCGGGAGGAGCTGACGTCCGCTTGCGGACCTGGGTCAATTACACGCAGAAGAAATTAATGGATGGCGAGGAATCGTCCATCCATTCTTTTTTCTGACGTTTTCGATCGTATTTGGTCTTGTCCCGGAAAACGGCCGGTCTTGGCATGGGAGTGCGGTCTTTGGTCTGCTTCAGGATGTCCAGTTTCGTCAGCTTTTTTGCTTTTTTCTTCAAGTCCGGATCCTCCCTTCTATATTCTGACAGAAGTATACGCATAAGCCGAAAAAAAGTCAATAAGGAAGCCCTTCTTCGGCTGACATAAGAAAGACCTTCCAGGGCTGACGCAAGGAAGATTTTTTGCGTTCCTGCGTCTGCTTTTTCTGTTTCAGGGAGAGCCATATTCTTTCAGGATATAGTTTATTCGAAAAGTATTTTCACAAAAAGATTGTGATGTTTTCATAAAATGGTTGCTAAAAATCGGCAAATCATGTAAAATATAGCTGTTATTTTTTACAGTCTTCTCATATGGAGGGAATGGTATGAACAAACACAGAACAAAGACAAAAATCTCTTTGTCGGTACTTCTGGCAATGGTCTTAAGCCTGGGCCTGGCCGGCTGCAGCGGACAGCCCAAGACGACGACCAGTGAGCCGGCGGCAGATTCCAATGCGGTTGTGCTGTCCACCAACGCTGCGGACAGCCCTTATAAACTGGTGATTCCGGAAGGCCAGCAGCCGGCGGCGGCTGCAGCAGCTGAATCCGGCGCAGCGACCAATGATCCTTATGTAAACAATGACCCTTATAAGAACAATGATCCTTACGTGAATAATGATCCTTATAAGCAGGATACATCGACCAACGATCCTTATAAGAATAATGACCCTTATAAGCAGGATACGGCCGGCAACGATCCTTATAAGAATAATGACCCTTATAAGCAGGATACAGCCGGTAATGACCCTTATAAGAATAATGATCCTTATCAGAATAACGATCCTTATAAGAACAATGCCGGCGCACCTGCCGAAACGGAGCCTGCTCCTGCAGAAGAAGGCCCGTATATTCCGGAACCGGGCGAAGGTGCCAAATATGTCGTTACGGTTACGGATGACGGCTGGGTGAAGATCGAAAACGAAGGCGGTGAGACCCTGGGCCTGTCCCAGACCTCCGGTGTGAAGATCATCGAGGAAGATGGTTTTGCCTTCAAGGATCTGAACCAGAACGGAACCCTGGATGTCTATGAAGACTGGAGAAAGACCTCGGAAGAGCGTGCTGAGGATCTGGTAGCCCAGATGCAGGGTGCAGAACGTGCTGTTATCCTGGCTCATGGAGGCTGGGGCAATTTCACGACAGAACCTCTGGCGGATGACGACGGTTCGGCTACTTATCTGCGGGCCGGCGGCCGCGGCGGCGTAACCCGTGCCATCTCCAACGGCGGCGGCGCTCATGCGAAGTGGACCAACGCCATTCAGGAAGTGGCAGAGAGCTGCTACTATGGTATCCCGGCGATGATCTCCATCGATCCGGCGAATATCTCCGGCCTGATCGAGACCCTGTCCCTGGCTTCCACCATGAATCCGGAACTGGCAGCTGAAATCGGTAACGAGACCGCGAAGCAGTACCGCGCAGCGGGCGTGACCGCACTGCTGGGACCGCAGGTGGATATCGCTTCTCCTGTGATGGGACGTGCGGGCGGCACCTATGGTGAAGATCCTCAGCTGACACTGGATATCACCACAGCTTATGTAAACGCCATGCAGTCCACTTATGACGAAAAGGGCGAAGACCTGGGCTGGGGTCCTGAATCCGTATACTGCTTCACCAAGCATTACGGCGGCGCAGGCTCCACTGAAGGCGGACGTGACGACCACAGCTGGACCGGCCGTTACGCGATCTTCCCCGGAGAAAACCTGGAAGCTCATCTGATCACCTACTTCGACGGCGTGTTCAAGCTGCCCGGCAAGACCGGTTCCTCCGGTATCATGACCGAGTATGCCATCAATGTCGACAAGGACGGCAATCCTTTCGGCGGCGAATATGCCGGCGCGTACAACAAGTTTATGTATGGCCTGCTGAACGAATACGGTTTTGACAGCCTGAAGATTACCGACTGGGGCGTATTCGGCGGCCTGGGCCTGAAGACCGGCGGCCTGTGGGGCACGGAAGATCTTTCCGAACCGGAGCGTGTAGCTCTGGGCTTCTCCCGCGGAGTCAATGTACTGGGCGGATATGGCGATACAAACGCGATTACCGAAGGCTATAACATCCTGGTAGAAAAGATCGGCCAGGCGGAAGCGGACAAGATCGTCAGCAAGGCAGCTTACAACTACATTGAGCTGATGATGAACCTGAATATGTTCGATCAGCCGTACAACGATTCTGCCTATGCGGATTCCATCGTTTACAGCGAATCCGCCAACGCTTATGGCCTGGAGACTCAGAAGCAGTCCGTGGTCATGATCAAGAATGACGGCACGATCGCGAAGAAAGAAGCTCCTGCCGAGAAGCCGAAGGTGTATGTACCTTACGTATACAGCACCGGTTTTGTAGCCAACTGGATGTTCGGAATCAACCCCGGCACTCCTTCCTGGCAGCCGGGCATGAACCTGGACGTTCTTGGCAACTATTTTGAAATCGTAACGGATACTGTAAAGGATCCTTCGGGTGAAGGCGGCGTTTATACGAAGGATGATATCGAGCGCGCCTCCAAGGAAGACATCGCTGCCTGTGATTATGTCCTGGTGGGCATGACCGGCGCGTACAGTCCTTCCTACAGCAATTATCTGCAGCCTGCATTTGGCGCCCCCACTCCTGTGGAAGGCGATGAAGTGTATTATCCCGCTTCTCTGCAGTACGCGGAATATACCGCAGACACAGCAGCAGATCCTTCCCTGTCCGGTCAGATTATTGACGGCGTGAAGGAAAACCGGTCCTATAAGGGCGTGACCGCTCCGGCGGATGCGAACTACGGCCATCTGGAAGCGCTGCAGTATGCGGCGGAAGCCGCAGGCGACGTTCCCGTAATCGCTTCCGTAGCGATGGAACGCGGCATGATCTGGACCGACGTGGAACCTCTGGCGGATGTCATCCTGGTTTCCTACAATGCGCAGAAGACGGAAGCGGTTGCTGAAATCATCCTGGGCCAGACGGAACCTCAGGGCCTGCTGGTATTCCAGCAGCCCGTCTCCATGGAAGCCGTGGAAGCACAGCTGACCGACGTTCCCA
Source organism: uncultured Lachnospiraceae bacterium (assembly GCA_902783295.1). Taxonomy (GTDB): domain Bacteria; phylum Bacillota; class Clostridia; order Lachnospirales; family Lachnospiraceae; genus UBA3305. The sequence goes on along the minus strand of CACZQT010000228.1, from coordinate 2,101 downwards.
GGGATGTGGAATGCTACAAGGATGCAGCCGGCAACGCCTATGATTTCGCCTTCGGCATGAACTGGGCCGGCGTGATCAGCGATGCCCGTACTGAAAAGTACTCTGCAGAACCTATTACAAAGATCACCAGCTTCGACTTCGGCGACAAGCTGAAGGCAGCGGCTGTTGTGGAAGAAGAGGATCCTTACGCAGGCTTTGGCCCGTATGTTCCCGTACCCGGCGAAGGTGCGAAATATACCGTAACCGTTACGGATGACGGCTGGGTGAAGATTGAAAACGAAGGCGGCGAGACCCTTGGCCTGTCCCAGACTTCCGGCGTAAAAGTCCTGGAAGACGACGGCTTTGCCTTCAAGGACCTGAACCAGAACGGAACTCTGGATGTCTATGAAGACTGGAGAAAACCGGCCGAAGAGCGTGCCGAGGATCTGGTAGCCCAGATGCAGGGCGCAGAACGTATGGTGATTCTGGCTCATGGCGGCTGGGGCAATTTCACAACCGAACCTCTCGCAGCGGATGACAGCTCTGCCACCTATCTGCGGGCCGGCGGCCGCGGCGGCGTGACCCGTGCCATCTCCAACGGCGGCGGTGCCCATGCGAAATGGACCAATGCCATTCAGGAAGTGGCGGAGAGCTGCTACTACGGCATCCCTGCCATGATCTCCATCGACCCGGCGAATATTTCCGGCCTGGTTGAGACCCTGTCCCTGGCTTCCACCATGGATGTGGAACTGGCAGCTGCAATCGGTAATGAAACCGCGAAGGAATACCGCGCAGCTGGTGTAACCGCACTGCTCGGGCCGCAGGTGGATATCGCTTCTCCTGTGATGGGACGTGCAGGCGGCACCTATGGTGAAGATCCTCAGCTGACGCTGGACATCACCACCGCTTATGTAAACGCCATGCAGTCCACCTATGACGAGAACGGCGAAGACCTTGGCTGGGGCCCTGAATCCGTATACTGCTTCACGAAGCATTACGGCGGCGCAGGCTCCACCGAAGGCGGACGTGATGACCACAGCTGGACCGGCCGTTACGCGATCTTCCCCGGTGAAAATCTCGAAGCTCACCTGATTACCTATTTCGACGGCGTCTTCAAGCTGCCCGGCAAGACCGGTTCCTCCGGTATTATGACTGAGTACGCCATCAACGTTGACAAAGACGGCAATCCTTTCGGCGGTGAATTCGCCGGCGCTTATAACCCCTTCATGTACGGCCTGCTGGAAGAATACGGCTATGACAGCCTGAAGATCACCGACTGGGGTGTATTCGGCGGCCTGGGTCTCAAGACCGGCGGTCTGTGGGGGACTGAAGATCTTACTGAACCGGAGCGTGTAGCTCTTGGCTTCGAACGCGGCGTGAACATCCTGGGTGGCTACGGCAGTCTGGATGCGATCACCGAAGGTTATAACCTGATGGTTGAAAAACTCGGACAGGAAGAAGCAGATGCCATCGCCAGCAACGCGGCGTATAAGTACATCAAGCTGATGATGAACCTGAAGATGTTTGATCAGCCTTACAACGATTCCGCCTATGCGGATTCCATCATCTACAGCGAATCCGCCAATGCCTACGGCCTGGAGACCCAGAAGCAGTCTGTCGTCATGATTAAGAACGACGGCACCATTAAGGAAGGCGGAAAGGGCGAAAAGGCGAAAGTCTATGTGCCTTACGTCTACAGCACCGGTTTCACGGCCAACTGGATGTTCGGCATCAACCCGGGCACTCCTTCCTGGGCACCGGGACTGGATCTGGATACGCTGGGCAGGTACTTTGATGTTGTGACCGATACGCTGGGCGATCCCACGGGTGACCCCGATGCAAACGGCAATCCCACATATAAGAAAGAAGACCTGACGCGCGCGGCGGCAGAGGATATCGCGGGCTGCGACTACATCCTGGTGGGGATGACAGGCGCCTACAGTCCTTCCTACAGCTCCCACCTGACAGCGGCCTTCGGACCGCCCGTGGAGCCGGAGGGCGAGGAAGTTTACTATCCCGCATCCCTGCAGTACGCGGAGTACACGGCGGATGCCGCGATCGATCCTTCCCTGTCCGGACAGATCATCGACGGCGTGAAGGAAAACCGCTCCTACAAGGGAGT
>CACZQT010000227.1 GCA_902783295.1 uncultured Lachnospiraceae bacterium | reverse complement strand
TACGCGCACCTGCGCACCCACACGGAGTGTTTTTATCTCATAGGAAATCCGGAGGAATTTCCTATGAGATAAAAAACGGTTCCCCGCGGCACCCTCCAGAGTGCCACTGAGAACCGTCCCTAAATTCCACTTTCTCCGTCCGTGAAACGCTGAAGCTCACGTACCGGATCAGGATAGCCGGTACAGAGCACCGGCTGCAGACAGGTGTCAGAATGTCAGTTCATTCTTCCTCAGCAGAAGAGTGATTCCGGATGCCAGGATCAGGCCTCCGCTTACAGCGCCGACAGCAATGATCACGCTTCCCAGTACGATGTTCATTATACCAGAGTTTTTCATGGTAGTATATAGTTTTTCTTTTTCCATGTCAGCTTCTCCTGTCTTACATAGGAAACACTGATTCCATCAGTGTTTCCTCAGATAACCTCCGGCAGATGCGCAAAATGCGCAAAGGAAGGCGCTGCGCGCTGTTTCTTTACTTCTGAACCAGGTTCACCAGACGTCCGGGAACGTAAATTTCCTTTACGATCGTACCTGTCAGACGGTCCTTCACGGCTTCCTTTCCGGCAGCGATGGCATCCGCCGCAGAGGCATCCGCCGGAACCATAATCTTGGCGCGGACTTTCCCGTTCAGCTGTACAGCTACCTCGATCATGGCTTCCACGGTCTTCGCTTCGTCGTATTCCGGCCATGTAGTCTGATAGATACGTCCGGCAAAGCCCATCTTCTCCCACAGTTCCTCGGTAATGTGAGGAGCTACGGGGTTCAGAAGTACCAGCAGAACCTTATAATCTTCTTTCGTCAGCGTTCCGGCTTTATAATACTCGTTTACCAGCGTCATCATAGCAGCGATGCCGGTATTGTATTTCATTTCTTCATAGTCATTGCTGACTTTCTTGATCGTCTGATGAATCTTTGTTTCAAGGGCCGGCGTGTAGGCATTGCCTTCCGTCACCAGATCCTGCAGCTTCCAGACGCGGTCCAGGAACTTCCGGCAGCCCTTTACACCATCCTGAGACCAGGCAGCTGCCAGGTCAAATGCGCCGATGAACATCTCGTAGGTACGCAGTGTATCTGCGCCGAATTCGTTCACAATGTCATCCGGGTTGATGACATTGCCGCGGGACTTACTCATCTTCTCCCCGTTCTCACCCAGAATCATACCATGAGAGGTACGCTTCTGATAAGGCTCCGGCGTAGGTACAACACCCTCGTCATAGAGGAACTTGTGCCAGAAACGGGAGTAAAGCAGATGCAGGGTGGTATGTTCCATACCGCCATTGTACCAGTCTACCGGCAGCCAGTATTTCATGGCTTCCGGATCTGCGATACAGGTATCGTTATGCGGATCGATGTAGCGCAGGAAATACCAGGAGGAACCGGCCCACTGAGGCATGGTATCCGTTTCACGCTTTGCAGGACCGCCGCAGCAAGGGCAGGTCGTATTCACCCACTCGGTCATATGAGCCAGCGGAGATTCACCGGTATCCGTAGGCATGTAGCTGTCTACTTCCGGGAGTTCCAGAGGCAGTTCTTCTTCCGGAATAGCTACATAACCGCACTTTTCGCACTTCACAATCGGGATGGGTTCACCCCAGTAACGCTGGCGGGAGAACACCCAGTCTCTCAGTTTGAAATTGGTTTTAGGCGTGCCCAGGCCTTTTTCTGCCAGGAATTCAGTAATGGCCTTCTTGGCTTCCGCCACAGACATTCCGTTCAGGAAACCGGAATTCACAAGCGTGCCTGTTTCCACATCTGTAAAGGCAGCTTCCTGTACATTTCCGCCTGCAATTACTTCAATGATCGGCAGATCGAACTTCTTGGCGAATTCCCAGTCACGGTCATCATGCGCCGGAACGGCCATGATTGCACCGGTTCCGTAGGACATCAGCACATAGTCGGACACCCAGATCGGGATCTCCTTACCATTTACAGGATTGATCGCCGTAATGCCGTCGATGCAGACACCGGTCTTATCCTTTGCAAGCTCGGTACGTTCGAAATCGCTCTTGCGGGCAGCCGCTTCGCGGTATGCAACTACCTCTTCGTAGTTTTTAATGTCATCCTTAAACTGATCAATATAAGGGTGCTCCGGAGATACGACCATATAGGTAGCGCCGAACAGAGTATCCGGACGGGTGGTGTACACACGAAGCTTCGCGTCCTTTCCGGCCAGCTGGAAGTCCACTTCTGCACCGTGAGAACGCCCGATCCAGTTTTTCTGCTGAACCTTTACGCGTTCAATGAAGTCCAGGGAATCCAGATCATCGATCAGCCGGTCGGCATAAGCCGTGATCTTAAGCATCCACTGGCTCTGCATTTTCTGTACGACCGGAGAACCACAGCGCTCGCAGACACCGCCTACGACTTCTTCATTCGCCAGGCCAACTTTGCAGCCGGTGCACCAGTTGATGGGCATCTCTGTTTTATATGCCAGTCCTTTTTTGAACATCTGCAGGAAGATCCACTGTGTCCAGTGATAGTATCCCGGATCCGTGGTATTGACTTCCCGCTCCCAGTCGAAGGAATATCCAAGTGCATGGAGCTGGCTCTTAAAACGCTTTACGTTGTTCGTGGTCACGATCTTCGGATGGATATGATTCTTGATGGCGTAGTTCTCGGTAGGCAGGCCGAAAGCATCCCAGCCCATGGGGAACAGTACATTGTATCCCTGGAGACGGCGTTTGCGGGATACGATGTCCATGGCCGTATAAGGTCTCGGATGGCCAACATGGAGGCCCTGTCCGGACGGATAGGGGAATTCTACAAGGTTGTACATTTTCGGTTTGGAATAATCGTGCGGCGCATGAAACGCCTTCTCATCATCCCAGATCTTCTGCCACTTCGGTTCTACTGCTTTCGGATTGTAAGCTTCGCTCATATCTTCTCTCCTGTTCCTGATAAGATAATACCCCGTTCTTCTCAGCATAGAGACGAACGGGGTTCATTCGCGGTACCACTCTATTTCACGGTTATCCGTGCACTCCAGGGAGCAGCCGG
>CACZQT010000226.1 GCA_902783295.1 uncultured Lachnospiraceae bacterium | reverse complement strand
CTCCTCATGGATTTTTGCCCCGGCCGGGACGTACTGGTGAATCACACTGTCCAGATTCGGGAGGTCAATCCTCTTTTCCTTCAGATGGATCGTCAGCATGCCGCAGTCGATATCCACGCCGACCAGGCCGGGAATCACCTTATCTGTAACAGTCATCGTCGTTCCGATCACACAGCCAGCTCCGGCGTGGCAGTCCGGCATAATCCGGATCCGGCTCCCCCGGGACGATTCCTGGTTTAAAAGATTCTGGATCTGTGCAATGCAGTTCGCATCCGCATGATCCGTAAATACCTTGGCGGTATTGTATTTTCCCTGTAATTCAAACATAACTCTATTCCTCAAAACGTGCAAACCGGCCTTACAGGCTGTCAGCCGTCTTCCTTTCTTCCAGGCTTGTTCTTTTTTCTAACCTCCAATCCCCGCTTTATCATACTGTAAAACAGAAACTGCATCAATCTACCTGTGGTATACATTTTAACCCTTATATCAGGCGCGAGACAACCTCCGCTTCTATAAACAGGAGTCATCTCACATCTGATCCGCGATGGCACTGTCCGTCTGAGAGGCGCATCCTGAGGTCTCTTTATTTTTCGAAAGAAAATATTTTCTTTATCCTGAAATTCATGCTATAATCATTATAACTATATTTCTCCCCGGCTGCAGCATGCCATCCTGTACAGCCGGACAGAGACGTTACCCCAAAAAAGGAGGACACGTTATATGAAGAAAAAAACATCGATCCTGCTGATGCTGTGTACCGTTCTGGCTCTGATCTGCGTGGTTCCGCAGGCGCAGGCTGCCGTAAAGCTTTCCAAAAAAACGCTGGTCGTAACGAAGGGAAAAACAGCCACCCTAAAGGTCAATGGCACCAAGAAAAAGGCTGTCTGGAGCTCTTCCAACAAAAAGATCGCCACTGTCACCCAAAAAGGCGTGGTGTCCGGCAAGAAAGCCGGTACGGCGAAAATCACAGCGAAAATCGGCAAGAAGAAATACACCTGCGCTGTTACGGTTACCCCTAAGGTCACATATAACACCTATAAGCATAAGTATTTTACGGCCAGCATCCCGAAAGGCTGGAAAGTAGAGATCGGACTGATGGGTACGAATCCTCTCCTCGTTGATCTCGTCAGCTACGGCATCCGCGTCTACGATCCGAAGAATACCGATCGCTGCGTGTATCTCTGTCTGAATGCGGTCTGCGTAAAATCCGAAGCAGCCCATGAGCGCCAGGTTCTCTATTACAACTGGGGAATGGGGAGCAAATCTCTGGCAGATGCCCCGGTTGTCAGTGAGGCAAAAACGAAGACCTTCTTTAAGGCCATGGAATCCTTTTATGGCATGCAGAGTTTCTCTGTATCCAAAAATCTGGGAAAAGCCGTTTCAGGCGGGGATATCCTGCTGGCAAACGCAAAATCCAAAGCCTCCGGGAAAAAGGTGCAGGGGATTTTCACCGCTTATGTGAGTCCGGAAACCACCGGTGACTTTGTCTCAATCTACAGCATCGTCATAGAAAGAGCCCGCTCCTCCGAATTCGCTTACTACCAGCCCATCCTGGACCACGTTCTCAGCTCCATAAAATTCACGAAAGCGTTCCAGGACGACCGGGCAGCTGCCTGGGAAGACGCCATGGGGACAGCAGCCGAAGCGCAGGCCAACGGGGATGCTATCAGCAGCATGATCATGAAGGCATGGAACAAACAAATGCAGTAAGTCATTCCACAAGTCCCAAGGCGAAAGACCGGCAGGCGCACCTGCCGTCTTCCGGCTTCTGCACCGTCCTTTAAAGAAATCAAAAGAAAGGAAACTCTCATGAGAAAGAAAATATTGCGTACCCTGCTCCCGATATTGTTTCTGGGACTGGCGCTCTGCCTGGTTTCCCCTGCACAGGCTGCCATCAAATTATCTGCCAAAAAAGTAGTCCTGCTGAAGGGGCAGTCCAAAACGCTGAAAGTCAAGGGCACCAAGAAGAAGGTCACGTGGAAATCCAGTAAAAAATCCGTGGTCACCGTCAGCAGCAAAGGGAAACTGAAGGCAAAGAAAGTCGGCAAGGCGACGATCACCGCGAAAGTCGCCGGCAAAACCCTGAAATGCACGGTTATTGTAGATAAGGATCCCCATCTGGACGGCGGCAACATCTTTGAACTTCAGGCTGGTAATACGCTTACCATGAAGGTGACCGGCTGTACCACCAAACCGACGGTTAAATGGAGTTCCAGCAACAACAACGTAGCTACTGTCAGCAAAGGAATCGTCACGGCAAAAGCCGGCGGCAAAGCGACCATTTCCGCCAAGGTTCTGGGAAAAACACTGAAATACGACATCTTTGTTCGGCAGCCTGCCTGGGAAGTGACCGATAAAGATCTGTATTATGAAGAAGACACGGCGATTATGAGTGATTACAGATTCCATGACGTTATCGCCTGGTATGCCATCGTGGAAGTGAAAAACACCGGGAATGTGAATCTGGAACTGTATAACTGCATGATCGATATCGTAAACCAGAACGGTACAAAAATGGATACGCTTTCGAAGGACAGCTGGTGGGGCATGAAGACCTTCCCCAAAGTGATCGCTCCCGGGGAAAAAGGGTATTTTTACGGATATTCCTATTTTGATCTTCCGGATACGCCCGGCAGCTACAGCCTGCGGGTCGGTAAGCCGACTCTCGAAACGAAATCGGATTCCATCGGCAAACCCCTGGCCATTAATAACATGAAGCTCTCTTCCGTAAAAGACAGCAACGGAAAAACCTATCCGAAAGTGACATTTACCGTCAAAAACAACTCCGGTTCCTACCAGCGGGACATCCAGACGGGAGTCATTTTCTACGATAAGAATGGCCATGTGATCGGAATAGAAGGGAATAGCGGACGCGGCGCCAGCTTAAGCGCGGGGGACGAATCTGGCGAACATTCATATGGCGGTCTCGCTCTGAGTCCGGGCTGCACCTACGACAGGATTTCTACGAACGTCAAAGTCTTTTCCCGGTCAATCTACTAAAAGCTTCCACCAAATGATCTGCCGGCTAAAAGTGATGCTACGGATCGTTTCGTACTTCGTGCTCACCCTGGAACCATAAATGTGAACTGTATAAAAAGAAACCACCCGGAACCCAGCAGAATAGTCTGTTCTGCGGAATTCTGGGTGGTTTCTTTATTCGAGAGAAGACTTAACTGAAATTCTGAGGGCGGATTCCTTGCGGAAGCTGCCCGATACGGTATTTTCCTTATATGACTTCCTCCACCTGCAGCTGCGGGTACAAGGCGAGGGCGTATTTTTTCTGTAATTCGCCGCGATTCGCGCAGCCGGTTTTCTGAAGGATATTCCGCACATGGTACTTCACGGTGCTCTCCATAATAAACAGCGCTGCTGCTATTTCCCCGTTCGTCTGCCCGGCAATGATCATGCGGAAGACCTCCCTCTCCCGAGAAGAAAAATCATAGTGCAGGCAGAAATCCTCGAAGACCTCCTGCTCACTCCTCTGCCGTTCCTGCCCCGGTTCATAAAAGCGTTGATACAGCCGGAAGAGAAGCATCACCGACACCGAGAACAGTACGGCCGTCACGATAATCAGTGCCAGTTTCTGATCGGTCAGCCGCAGGCAGATCCCTGTCCCAACGGCATCCCCAACTCGCCCCAAAAGCAGTCCGAGAGGCGCTAAATACCATCGGCGGCTTTTCCCGGCGATGTCCACAAACAGCATTACCCGGAATACCGAGAAAAAGCCAAAGAAGAGATAATCCAATCCCCAAAAGATTGCGGCAGGAACCGGTTCGCTGGTGATTCCCAACAGGATAAACGGAATAGCCAAAGCAGCTGTCGTACATACAACTCCGTTTTTCCGGTTCCGGTCCAGGATGAAGCCGGCAGCCAGCAGCCCGGCGGCATATGGAATACGGGAGATTTCCGGCCGCAGCCCGGCGGCGATATCCGCAGACGGGAAGCCGAATCCCAGGTTTTTCACCAGGCTGATAAGAACAGCTGTCACGCAGGCTAAAATCAGAGGATCGCGCAGAATGCTGTTTTCCCGTTTCTGCTCAGGCCACCACAGCGCTTCCGGCGCAAGCCCGGCCTTCATGCCCGGCAGTTCTCCCTGCGGCCTGCCCTGTTTCCCTCCGGCAGCTCCCGGCAGCTGCAAACTCCTCGCTTTCTCTCCGGCATCTTCCGGCAATTTCAACTTCAAGCTTTCTTCTTTCTCTCCTGCTGTCCCCGGCAATTTCAGCCGTAGGGTCATCCAGGCGATCACAGCCGCCAGTGGAATATACAGGATCCAGCAGTTCCTGCCCTGCAGCCAACTGCCTCCCCTTCCTGGAAGCGACAGCAGCCCCACGGCCACCGTAGCCAAGGCATAACCGCCTCCGAAAACCAGGCTTTGATGTGAAGCCTCCGCATCCACCACCACCGAGAAGATATAAAGCCCTGCCAACACGCCGCAAGCCAGGTTCATCAACAGACCGAAAACGGCTGAAGCCGCCAGGCTGTCGCCCAGAAGCGCAGGGACAGAAAAAACCATAAACAAAAGCAGGGCCAGGCAGGCCGCTTTTCCATGTTCACCGGCCGGTTTTCTCCGCAGCCTCCAGGCTGCCAGTCCCAATCCGGCCGCCTGCGCCAGATAACCGGCCACCATGCTGATCCATTCTGTTTCGGTGCCATCCGTGAATGTGATCAGGTGATATACCCACGAAAAGTAAACGGCAGAGGTCAGCGTAAAGCACAGGGCGATCCAGAGTGCGCATTGCATGCCGCGCGCTCTCAGCCAGTCACGTCCGGTATTCACAGGAACCGCCCCCTTCCTTTGATCCTGTCAGAGAAAGACTCCCACCTGTACAGGTGGGAGGATAAATGTCAGTTATTTCTATTCTCAGCCCTGTAAACAGCGGTACAGAACTGTTATCGTTTCTTATTTGGTCTTGACGGATTTCACCTTGCTCCAGGTGGAATAATAGGTTTTCCCGTAAATCTCCCTGTAAGTACGGAGACGGACATAATATGTTTTCTTTGCCTTCAGCTTCTTCACGGTGGTGGAAGTCGTCCGGTAATCCTTCACCTTTACGGACTTCACGCCGGAAGTAAACTTCTTATTGAGAGCATACTGGATCTGATAACCGGTCGTCTGGATGTTATTCTGCTTCCAGGTTACGGTAAAGCTCTTCGCGCCTCCCTTCACCCTCTTGATCGCAGCCGTCTTGGGAACGATCTTGAAGGTCGTCTTTTTGCTGTTCTGGAAGTTGTTCCTTCCGGACACCGTCACGGTGGCTGTTCCGACGTAACGGTTGCTGCTGTAGGAAACATAATAATCCCCTTCTGAAACCTTCTTCCCGCGGAAAGTAACTTTCACGGAAGGTGTCAGATACTCACTGGTATACGTCATGGAGGTTTTGGAAAGTTTTATCTTGCAGCCTTCCATCTCCGCCCGGTTGATCCTGAAGGTTTTTTCGATCCTTCCTACGTAATTGCCGATCCCTTTGATCTTCACCGTAGCAGTACCGGCGTTGATATTGCTGACATATTCTGTCGTATAATCATTGTTCAGGATAAGCTTGTCTGCGCCGCAGGAAATGTCCAGTGTCTGCGTCAGAGGAGAACCGGTATATGTCTTATCTTCGATGCCCTCGACAGAGCAGCCCCCCATAGAAGTGGCATACGCATGGAATTTTACGTCGTTGTTCATGCAGTAAGTCTCCAGCGCATTGCCCCGAGCCAGCTCGACCGTCAGGTTCGGGCAGTTCGCAAACGCATTGTAGTCAATATTGTATGTATTTGTAAAGGCATCTCCGAATTTCAAGGTTGTGAGTGCTGTACATCCCTCAAAGCAGCGAGACCCGACCCACTGCAGATCCAGAGGAATCTTCACGCTCTGGAGAGAAGTGCAGTTCAAAAATGCATGATCATCCAGTTCGGTAACATTGGCAGACATGTCGACGGTTTTCAGAGACTTGCAGTTTTCAAAACAGGCATAGTGGAGTTTTGTCACACCTTCCGGAATCGAAATGCTGGTCAAACCCGATCCGCGAAAACTGGCGGAACCGATATCCTTCAGTCCTGCGGGAAGAGAAATACTCTGCAGAGACGTACAGTTTTCAAAATCATGCTGGCCGATCGTAGTCAGCGTAGACGGCAGTTTGACGGAACTTAATGAAGTACATCCGTTAAATATTCCCTGGTCGAGGGATACATAGCGGTTAAGCGCCGTAACGCCTTCCGGAATCGAAACAGTTTCCAGACTTGTGCAATTCAAGAAACTGCCGCTTTCGAAGGAACGGAGTGTATCCGGAAACGTAATTTTACGCAGACTGGTACAGCCTTCAAAGGAATGACTTCCAATGGAAACCAGGCGGCTTCCCGCTTCAAAAGAAACATTTACCAGACTTGTTTTCTCACTGAATGCTCTATATTCGATACTTGTTACATAATAGCCGTTGATCTGAGCCGGGATTACCAGATTCGCTGCAGACCCTGTATATGCGGTAATCTTGATCTCCTTTGTATTATTATCCTGCGAATACTTGAAATCACCATAGGTGCCGTCCGCATAAACAGCCTGCGCGCCAAGCACAAAAAACAATGCTGCAAAAAGCACTGCCAGACAGGAACGGTTAAGCCATTTCTTCATTTTCTCTCCTCCTGAAATCATTGAAATCCAATAACAATTCTATGTGATAAAGCACTCCGTAAGGATGCGCAATCACACTTTTTCATAATTATATCAATTCTGTTTTGGTGAAACAAGACTTTTTTTGCCGTCAGGATCTTTTTCATTCCAGACGTTCTTAAATACAGATTTGCCACTATTCAGAACCATGCCACAGACTTGCCTTGCTTCGCAAGTCAACCGCTGCTACGCAGCTTATGTCTGTGGCTGTATGGTTCTCACCATATGAAAACCGATAAAAACAGCCCCATTCGAGCAAGCTCGATGTGTCTGTTT
>CACZQT010000225.1 GCA_902783295.1 uncultured Lachnospiraceae bacterium | reverse complement strand
TGCCCGCCTGGAAGGGGATGAGATCGTGGTGAAAGCACAGGCCTACGCACGTTCTGTGGAAATAAACTGCGGAGCGGATACCGTCCTTGAAGATAACTTCTTCGACATGAACGCAGGAGAAAAACGAGTCCGGATTGTGAGAGGAAATGTGGAGAAGATCTCTGTGCGGAGCGTCTGGCAGATAGGCAGATAGGAAAAAGAAATTCCCCATCAGGCCGATGCTCAAAAGAAAGCTTCGTGCCAAAAAGGAGATGGGCATCTGTCTGAAAGAATTGGCAATAGAAGTACCGGCCGGCTGTTTTATGCAGTCGGCCGGTCTTTTTCAAATACTACCCCACCGGCCTGGGTCGGGTGATCCATAAACAGAACATCCTTTGCCCTGGTTCTGTGGGTGAGAATCATGAAGACGATCATAATATCCCCGCTGGCGCCGATGATCATAATCAGGCCCAGCAGGTAAAGCACGAAGAAATCTGCAGCGAGCGCCACGACCGAGGGAATGATTCCGCACACAATCAGGGGCATGAGGGCGCCAAGGATATATTTCCCTTTTGACAGCGGTCTGGTGCAGGTACAGTACGGCGTCAGCGACTCCTTTATAAAGCCGAATTCGATGTCACGGAAATGATTCCCGGACAGAAGTCCCCACGTAGCTCCATGAACCAGCTCGTGGATGACTGTCAGCACAATCAGGGCGGCCACAAAACCGATCGTTCCGGGCAGGCCGAACCTTACCCGTATGAGGTCGTGGTTTATTTGAAGAAACAGAAGAAATCCTAATACAAGGACAGGAACTCCCAGAATCAGCGCAAAAACATTGGCCTTTACGATACTTACTGTGAGGTCTGTCTTCTTGTATCCCTGCTGTTCGTATTCCCTGCTGATCTCTTCAAAATGAGCCAGCCGCTTCTGCTCGGCCGGAGTCAGCTTCCGGCCTTTTTCTTTTTTATCCGATGCCATATATTTCCTCCCGTTCTTTGGAAAGATCTGAAAAAGTACCCGAAGCCATAAACCCAGGAACGTGATCCGCCTTATCGTTTCCCGTTACTTGTGATCTTTTTGAGAATCTGATCATTTTGCAAGCTCCTCAAAAGCAGCACGATGTTCCTGAAGAATTCTGGAGGCAACAAAGGTTAACTTTTCATCCTCGGTCATCTCGATCTGCGGTTCTGTATCCAGATCAATGATCATCAGTTTGGGACGATTGTTCTTAAACACGATTACTTTTCCTTTTTTCTCTGCCAGTTTTGCGACCCGGGAGAAATTCTGATTTGCTTCCGTCGCAGTCACAATAGCACTTGTATCGATGTACATAAATCTCACCTCCCAAAGGAGATAATATATTAATAATAGCTAGAATTCAACCTAAACAGTCTCTTTCTCAATGTGCTTTACAAACAAAATAAAAAGGATAATAATACTTTTTGTCAGGGGCATTCATAACGGAGCCTGCTCCGGATGAAAGCGGTGCGATGGTGCCAGTTTGAATGGTATGACGGAAGCGGAGCGGCGTATTTTTACTCTGACTGGGGAACAGACTGAGGATGCCTGAAAGGAAGAAGTATATGAAGAAGTGTGTCCTGCCGTTAATGTTGCTTGCGGTATTTGAAACAGTCGCGGTGACATTGTGGCTGACAAAGGACAATATGTTTTACCTGTTTAATTTCAGTTATATCGGCCTCTCTGTGTCATTGGGCGTCTTTCTGTTCATCAGAAAGTACAGGCATGCCCGGCGCGTCGTACAGCTGCTGGTAGGCCTTTATATGCTGATCTACCTGGGGCTGATCTGCAGGGAGAACATGCAGATAGAAGGTTTCTGGTACTATCTGTTCACGGGAGTATTTGAGGCAGCAACAATACATTATGCAGTGGCGAAAATATTCGGGCCGCTGATTTTCGGAAGAGGCTGGTGCGGATATGCCTGCTGGACGGCTATGGTGCTGGATTTCCTGCCGTTCAAGGTGCCGTCACAGCCGCGGAAGAATCTCGGATGGATCCGGTATATTACTTTCAGCGCATCCCTGATATTTGTGGCAGCAATGTTCATTTTACCTGTAGGTAATTTGGAGAGGATCATGTTCTGGGCATTTGTTGTGGGAAATGTCCTGTATTACGCCTCAGGGATAGCTCTGGCTTATGTTTTCAGGGATAACCGGGCGTTCTGCAAGTATTTATGTCCCGTCACAGTATTTCTGAGACCAATGAGTTATTTCTCATTGCTGCGGGTGAAATGTGACAAGGACAAATGTATTAGCTGTGGGAAATGTCGGCGTGTGTGTCCGATGAATGTGGATGTGACGGACAACTCGCGCAGAAGAGAAAACGGGACAGAATGTATTCTCTGCATGGAATGTGTGAAAAACTGTCCGAAAGGGGCACTTTGAGAGGAGTTTGATTCATATAGCCGGGAAGGGGGGGAACAGATATGGGCTGTATCATAGAAAGAGATTATCTGCGGAAATATAAAGGGGATGAAGAGCATGCTGTGATCCTGAACTGTGTCCCCTCTCTGGATCCCCGCTTCGGGACAAACCAGGTCATCTGGGATGTGGAGGGAGGACAGGACCTCCACGTGGTAAGCCGCTGGTCGGAGCGCCATGCAGCCTTTGCCTCGGGGCTCGGCACGTTTGGCCTGACCCGTGCGATCATTACGGAAAGAGGCTGCGCCGGGCGGTTCGCAAGCATTCTTACGGAACTGCCGCTGGCGCCGACACCCCGGAAATACACTTCCGTGTATGGCAACTGCATCCGCTGCGGCGCCTGTGCGGACCGCTGCCCTGTGAATGCGATATCCCTGGGTCAAGTGAAAAATAACCTGGCCTGCAAGGCGCGGGTCAATGAAACGGGGAAACGGTATGCGCCTCGCTACGGGTGCGGCAAATGCCAGACCCGTTATATCTTTCCGTTTTGCGACCAGTTTGCATTAATCCTCTGTGATCAGATAAGCCCGGCAGGGAGCGCCGTCCGCTCCGCCCAGATTCAGCGGTGCTGCCGATAAGTGGTATCGTCCCTCCGGCACATTCCGCAGTACAATTCCTTCCAGAAGAACCAGACCGGCACCTAAAAGAATCCGGTGAACAGCCGCAGGGGCATTTTCCGGGCCGACAGTCTGGCTTTCATTGCCTACAAGAAGCACGCCGTTCCCGGCAAAAACCCGGGCAGCTTCTTCCGTTACCACTGCTTTTCCGGCAATCAGGATTCTTTCCGCCGCCTGGCAGGCCCCGGCTTTCTGCAGGATTTCTCGCGCCGTTTCCGCGGTCACATCCCCCTCGCAGACCGCCACATAGCAGGTGCCGACAAAAGGAAGCAGGCCCATTTCATCGATGGTCTTTCCGTTCTGAATAAAGTGGAACGGAGCATCCACATGCGTCCCATTATGGGCACACATGGAAAGCGCCGTCAGATTGCAGACATCTCCATCCTCTATCCTGGAAAGCACCCTGCGCTCCGGCGAAGGGTCCCCTTTAAACACTTTGCAGGTAAAGACCTCCTGCGAAATATCAATAATCATCTTTCGATGCTCCTTTTTCTGAAGTGGGACATGGACATAGGGCGTTTTCAGCGGTACATGTCCCTGTCCTGCTGTTATCCCGCGTCTATCATAACTTAATTGCAGCCTGGCTTCAATACCATGTATAATATAATCATCCTTGCAATGTTTCAGGAGTCGTTTTATGATGAAGGAAATTCCGGGAATTGACCGCAGGAGGTGTCTATGAGCAGCAGAACTGAAATAGTAAGCAGTTTTTATGAACAATACGATGAGAATGGACGGCTGCAGAGGACCAGGCACGGCCAGCTGGAATTTCTGACAACGATGTCATACATTCACCGCTTTGCCGGAAAAGGCTCAAAAGTGCTTGAGGTCGGAGCGGGAACCGGCAGGTATTCCATTGCGCTTGCAAAGGAAGGCATGGATGTAACTGCTGTAGAGCTGGTAGAAAGCAATCTTGCGGTATTGAGGGAAAACAGCAGGGGGATAAACAGTCTTCAGTCGTATCAGGGCGATGCGACAAATCTGAGTCTGTTCGCAGATAATACCTTTGATGTGACGCTTGTTTTTGGCCCAATGTACCATCTTTATGAATCCGGGGATGTTCACAGGGCTATTGATGAAGCCATCCGCGTCACAAAAGCAGGCGGCGTCATTCTGTTTGCATTTATATCCGTGTTCGCCATTATGTATTCGAATTATTTCTATGGCAACTGGGCATTCGGGCAAAAAGAAAACTTTACGGATGATTACAGGATAAAGCATTTCAAAGAACAGCTGTTTACCGGGTATGACGTGAACGAATTTGAACACTTATTTGATGAAAAGGCGGTTGAATGGATCACCACTGCGGGGACGGATGGCCTGTTGGAACCGATCGAAGACCGCCAGGATTTTTCCATCCCGGAAGAGGATTTCGAAGCATTCGCGGCATGGTACCTGGCATTCGCAGAGAAAAGAGAACTTTTAGGCAGTACAAACCATCTGCTGTACATCTGCCGAAAGAAATAAACGGCGGCCTGATTCTTATGAATCGAAAGGAGTCACCATGATCAGACTCGCAGAAGTGACGGAGGACAACTGGTTTGAGGTAGCTGATCTGTCTGTTTCTGAAGAACAGAAATGTTTTGTCGCGCCGGCCATCGGCATTCTGGCGCGGGGATATGTATACCGGGACTGTCATGCGAGGATCTTCGTAATTGAAGAAGACGGCGTGATTATCGGTACGGCACTGGTACGGGAGTTTACTGACGAGCCCCTGGGCTATGATCTTCAGCAATTCATGATCGATGAACGTTATCAGGGCAGAGGCTGCGGCTCCAAAGCCCTGCAGCTTATTTTAGAGGAACTCCGCAAAGAGGGCCATTACGATCACGTGGAACTCTGCGTAAAAAAAGAAGATGCAGCAGCCATCCATCTGTATGAAAAATGTGGCTTCGTTGATTCGGGCTATGTCGATGAAGACGTGCCCGACGCACTGAACATGATCTGCCGGCTATAGCTGTTTTTCCACAGTGTAACGGGCGGAGACAGGGAGACAAAGGACCGTCCTCTGTCTCCAACGTATCCTGCGTTACCTGAAGTGTTGAAGAAATGAGAGGCCAGGTGTAAGGTGATTCTACAGATTAACGACGATTTTAATCTGAATAAAATAGCAGACAGCGGGCAGTGCTTCCGCTGGACAAAGACCGACAGTCATACTTACCGGATCTTTGCCGGGAAGTCCTGCCTGTACATAACTTCTCTGGAGGATGGCCGCTATGAACTCGACTGCACAGAGGAGGAATACGGCCGTTTCTGGAAGGATTATTTTGATCTGCAGGAAAATTATAAAGAAATCCGCAGCCGGATCGACCCGGAACAGGATCCATTTCTGTGGGAGGCTGCGGAAAACGAGAAGGGAATCCGGATTCTGCGTCAGGATCCCTGGGAGATGCTGATCACATTTATCATCTCCCAGAACAGGAATATTCCTGCAATCCGCCGTTCTGTGGAACTGCTTGCCGAAGCCTGCGGCGAAAAGAAAACGGATTCGAAAGGTCTGGAATACTATGCATTCCCTGGCCCTGCAGAGGTGGCTGCACTTACGGAAAGGGAGCTGGCGGAGTGCAGGCTGGGATACCGGTGCAGATATGTACATGCCGCTGCGGAAGCGGTCATCCGTGAGGATATCGATCTGAACCAGCTGAAAAAAGAAGACGATACGGCAGTCATGGAAGCTTTGACGGGACTGTTCGGCGTCGGCATAAAGGTTGCGAGCTGTGTGGCGCTTTTCGGTCTTCACCGCACGGATGCATTTCCCATAGATGTCTGGATGAAGAGGGTTCTGGCGGAGAAATACCCGGCGGGATATCCCTATGAGAGATACTCTCCATATAATGGGATTTACCAGCAGTATATGTTCGCTTACTACAGAAGTAAAACTGCCTGATCAGCCGGTTCGCTGAATCAGGCCGGACGAGGAGAAAAGTATGGATCTTTCGAAATTTGACGGAAAGTATGTCCGGGTGACGGACATATTCGGGGAAACTTTTACGGGCATTGCAGATTATGCTTCTTCCGAGTTCCTGAAACATGAGTACGGAAACAAAGAGGAAAACGGCATTTTTCTCGAGGATGTCCTTCTTTATGAGTCTCAGATCAGTTCCATAGAGGAGATTGAACCGCACGGGACAGCGGAATTGTGGACAGAGCACCTGATTCTGCGCAGGGTACGCCCGGGAGACGCGGAAGAGCTGTATAAAAATCTTGGAACAGATCCGGTGATGTATCAGTATTCCGGCTGGAATCCTTATGCAACATTGGAGATGGCGCAGGAAACGGTCCGCAGGTTTATCGAAGGCTACAAGGATGACCGCCTGTACAGCTGGGTGATAGAAGCCGAAGATGTGCTGTTCGGGACGATCGGTGCCTATGACTATCAGGAAGACCGGATAGAAGTCGGATTCAGCATCTTCCGGATCTGCTGGGGACGGGGATATGCGACCGAAGCATTGAAAAAAGTACTGGAATACCTGACGAAAAACGAAGGGATACCCTGCGTTACGGCATGGTGCGCCGCAGATAATATCGGGTCCAGGTGTGTTCTTGAAAAAGCGGGGATGAAGCTGGTAAGCGTGGAGAAGAACGGCCTCGTGGTCGGAGAAAAATCATACGATAAACTGAACTTTGAGTTCAGACGTATATAAATGTTTTACAGGATTGTGAAAGCGCGAAGCGCGGAACAATCCGTGGTATCAGTTTTTACCACAACATCATATAAATATGACTGGGTGTGTGCTGGTGGGACAGAGGGACTGTCCCCTTGTCCCACATCCCTGCTCCGGAAAAACCAATAAGGAGGGCCGGATGATGGATATGAATATGCTTGAATTACTGAAAACCCGGTTTCTGGAAAATTCCGTGCGGCATCCGGGCCTTGCCTGGGATACTGTGGAAGGCCGCCTGCGGGAGCATCCTGAAACTCTGGCTGTGCTGCAGCGGATGGAAGAGAGCGGCGGGGAACCGGACGTGCTGGAAACAGATCCGGGCAGCGGGGAACTGATTTTCTGCGACTGCTCGAAAGAGTCTCCTGCCGGGCGGAGAAGTCTGTGCTATGATGAAGCTGCGCTGATGAGCCGGAAAAAGAATCCGCCTGCAGGAAGTGCCGCGAAACAGGCGCAGGAAATGGGCGTGGAGTTCATGACAGAGCAGATATACCGGAAGCTGCAGTCCTGCGGGGAGTTTGATCTGAAAACGTCCAGCTGGATCCGGACGCCGGAAGAAATACGGAAGCTGGGCGGAGCGCTGTTTTGTGAGAGACGGTATGGCACGGTTTTCACCTTTCACAATGGGGCTGATTCGTATTATTCGGTGCGCGGCTGGCGCGGCATGCTCCGGGTGTGAACCGCCTGTATGACAAACGGAGGTATCAAATCATGTGGAAATGCCCGAAATGCGGACGGACATTTAAGAATGAGAATCAGCATCATTATTGCGGGAAAGCTCCGGAAACAGTAGATGAATATATCCTGGCGCAGGATGAAGGTATCCGGGACATGCTGCAAAGTGTGCGGCTGGCAATCAAAGGTGAACTGCCGGACGCGACGGAGAAGATTTCATGGTCAATGCCGACCTACTGGAAGGGAACCAATATCATTCATTTTGCGGCTTCGAAAAAACATATCGGGCTGTATCCCGGTCCGGAGGCTGTGGAGCAGTTCGCAGAAAAGCTGGATGAGGCAGGCTGTGCATACAGCAAGGGGTCGATCAGGATACCATATGCCGGGGAGCTTCCGCTGGGCCTGATTGCAGAGATCGCGGCGTGGTGCCGGGATACGGGAAACCACGCATAAAGCAGAAAAAACACAGATCTCCAAAGGGAATAACCTTTATAAAGCAGCCGCGTGCACAATCCGCCAAAGACAATCCCATGCGGCAGCCGGCCGCGCACCGCGCGCGAGTTTCGTTAAGGCGAAACTCTTTTTATGGTTCTGAGGGCGAAGAGCCGGCTGCCTCGGTTTCTGTCAGATTCAGAATCTCCAGAACATATCCCCCGCTGGCCACCTGGATGGCCTGCCCTGTCGGTACGGAATAATGTCCCGTAATCAGACATTCAGCGGTCATGAGATTCGTTCCGTCCTGCTCGGAGTACGGCTCTTCCGAATACAGGATATAATGTGCTTTATGATTCGGAAATTCTGCTGACGGATACCAGTAAACGCCCCGCTCTTTCTGCGAAGAACCAAGTTTTACTTCAAGAACCATGCGCTTTCCGTAAAAGTCTTTTGTCTGGTACGGATGCGAAAAGGCAGACTCCTCTATATATTCGCCGGAATCAGCCATATTTCTGTCAAATTCAAACTGAACAAACCTGGATGCATCATGCCGGTCCCATATTATATATCTGAGCATGGCAAACGACATTGTTATTACGAAGAACACAATGAGGGCAAACAGGCGTGGATGTTTTTCATAAAATGATGACATGAAGTCTTTCATCCCGGTACATTTCCTCCGTAACCATATTTCTGCACGACATCATCATATCATAAGGGCAGGCGAAGCGAAAGTTCTGTTTCATCGGGCAAAGAAGGAGGCTGTTTTCACAGCCTCCCTTTTCATTGACATTATTCAGCCTCGGATTTCCATTTCCATTCTGTAACTTCAGGCAGATCTACGCCGTAACGGGCGATATACTGCCGGTGCTCCACCAGCTTGTCCTTCATCTGCTGGATCAGATAGGCACCGCGGTTGCCGAGCTGCGGAAGATTATACACAGCGGACATGGCCAGGTTGAACCGGTCCAGACGGTTGAGAACCCGCATGTCGAAAGGCGTGGTGATAGTGCCCTCTTCGATGTAGCCGCGGACATGAAGGTTCTTGTTGACGCGCTTATAGGTGAGCTCATGGATCAGGCTGGGATATCCGTGGAAAGCGAAAATAATGGGCTTATCCTTGGTGAAAATCTGATCGTATTCCTGCTGGCTGAGGCCGTGGGGATGCTGGGTATCGCTCTGGAGGCGCATCAGATCCACCACGTTCACCACCCGGATCTTCAGTTCCGGGAAGGCATCGCGCAGAATGGTCACTGCCGCCAGAGTTTCCAGGGTCGGCGTGTCACCGCAGCAGGCCATCACGATATCCGGCTCCTCGCCCTTGTCGGTGGAAGCCCACTGCCAGATTCCGATGCCCTGTGTGCAGTGCTTCACAGCCTCTTCCATGGTGAGCCACTGAGGCCGGGGATGCTTGGAAGCCACGATGGCGTTCACATAGTTCCGGCTGCGGATGCAGTGGTCGAAGCAGCTCAGGAGGCAGTTGGCGTCCGGCGGCAGATACAGGCGCACCACATCTGCTTTTTTATTGGCCATGTGATCCAGGAAGCCCGGATCCTGGTGTGTGAATCCGTTGTGGTCCTGCTGCCACACGTTGGAGGCCAGTACATAATTCAGGGAAGCGATCTTGTGCCTCCAGGGCAGCTGGCTGCAGACCTTCAGCCATTTGGCGTGCTGGGAGAACATGGAGTCGACAATGCGGATAAAGGCCTCATAGCTGTTGAAAAAGCCGTGGCGCCCTGTGAGCAGATAGCCTTCCAGCATGCCCTGGCATACATGTTCGGACAGCATGGAATCCATGACCCGCCCGTCAGGTGCAAGATGGTCGTCTTCTTCCTTAATCTCTCCGTTCCAGTCCCGGTCTGTCACTTCAAACAATGCATTAAGCCGGTTGGAGTTGGTCTCGTCCGGACCAAACGAGCGGAAATTGCGTTCCTTTTCATTGAGCCTGTAAATGTCGCGGATGAACTTGCCAAGTTCCGTCATATCCTGAGCTTCGACGCAGCCGGGGAAGGGGACGTCTACTGCATAGTCCCGGAAATCCGGCATCCGCAGATCCCGCAGCAGGGCTCCGCCGTTGGCATGAGGGTTGGCGCCCATACGCCGGTTCCCATGGGGCGGCAGCTGGCGCAGTTCTTCCATGGGCACGCCGTTTTTATCAAAGAGCTCCTCGGGCTTATAGCTCTTCAGCCAGTTTTCGATCTGAGCGATGTGCTCCGGAGTGTCAGGCTGGATAGGCACCTGATGGGCTCTCCAGTAGTTTTCTACTTTTTCTCCGTCCACATAATCCGGACCGGTCCAGCCCTTGGGTGTTCTCAGAACGATCATAGGCCAGCGGGGCCGCTTCGTCTCACCGCTTTCAAGAGCGGTCTGGTGGATTTTCAGAATACTCTGAATGCATTCGTCCAGAGTATCAGCCATAAGGCGGTGCATTTTGGCGGGATCATTGCCTTCGACAAAATAAGGTTTCCAGCCGCAGCCGATGAAAAAGCTTTCGAGCTCCTCATGGCTGATGCGGGCAAGTACCGTGGGATTGGCAATTTTGTAGCCGTTCAGGTGCAGAATAGGCAGAACGGTTCCGTCGGTACCGGGAGAAAGGAATTTGTTCAGGTGCCAGCTGGTGGCCAGAGGACCGGTTTCGGCTTCGCCGTCGCCCACTACCGTGGCAGCAATCAGACCGGGGTTATCCGTGACGGCCCCGAAGGCATGTGCCAGGGAATAACCAAGTTCGCCGCCCTCATTGATGGAGCCGGGCGTTTCCGGAGCTACATGGGAGGGAATGCCGCCGGGGAAGGAAAAACGCTTGAACAGCCGCTGCATACCCTCTCTGTCCTGGCTGATGTCCGGATAGACTTCCTGGTAACTGCCGTCCAGCCAGTCCTGGGCTACCATGGCATTTCCGCCGTGACCGGGGCCGGAAATATAGATCATGTCCAGATCGTACTTTTTAATAACCCGGTTCAGATGGGTATAGATAAAGTTCTGACCCGGGCAGGTGCCCCAGTGGCCTACGATTTTCTTTTTAATGTGCTCTGCTGTCAGCGGTTCCTCCATCAGAGGATTGTCCAGCAGATAGAGCTGGCCTGCTGTCAGATAGTTGGCGGCACGCCAGTACCGGTCCATTAATTCCAGCTCGGCAGAAGTGGCGTGGGCACGTTTCCTTTGCGTCATAAAATATCCTCCTTTTCCCGTTCCGGGATTCTTTGCAATCCTGCCCAAAGTGTAGCACGGATTTCCTGAAAGTTGTACTGTAAAATGCAGAATAATCGACATTTTTATGGAAAATACCGCCCGTCGTTTCTGCTGGTGGGACATGGAATGGAGACAGGGCGGAGACAGGGGACGATCCTTTGTCTCTCCCTGTTCAGTCTGTCCATATCTCCGTAGGAGTGGTCTGATAATACAGAATCATGGCATCATACATATCTACGGGAGCGAAATAAATCTGATACTGGTTTTTCATCAGCAGCATCAGAGGGGAGTACGCTTCTCCAAGACTGCCTGTAGGCATACTTTTGGTGATCTGCGAATAAAGATCGCTGCCTTCCCCGACATTGGAAAAAACGATGAGCCCTTTGTCCAAAGGGGAATACTGCATGTTATAGGCGAGAGGATCATCCGAGCAGAACTCTTTTTCGATGCGCCTGTCTCTGCCGGGCAGATTGCACAGGGTGATATAGAAATCTGTCCCGATCGCAAAATACGCATCTCCCAGCTCTTCATACAGATCCTTCCCCAGGAAGGTGAAATTGCTGGACTGGTTTTTTGTCATGTGCCCGTTGTGGCACGCCAGCATCAGTTCACTCTTATGTTCCCTTTCCTCAAAGGTGAGAATTCTGTCAACAAGCGCCTTCATGGATCCGTCCCGGTATTTGCCGGCGAAGTTTTCTTTTTCTCTGTAACGGATATAGCGGTTTAGGGATTCCGCAGCCAGGCAGGCCCTGAACCAGGTGTCCTGATCAGATGCCTCCAGGTACGCTTCCGCATTGTCTTCAAGGTCCTCTGACAATGTATTCATGTATGTGATGATTTCATCCGTACAGGCCTTGTCATAGGCATCTTCCTCCGTTCCGAAGAGATCATCCAGATTCATGGAGATTTCTTCTGCCCGGCCCGGATCTGCCAGAGTATAAAAATCCTTCAGAATCCGGATATTCCCGGTACAGTTCTGAATATCCATCCCATACAGGCGGACCCTGCCTTCCGCGGGGACAGCCGTGTTGTAATCACGCATCCAGCGGATCAGTTCCAACATATCGTCCGTACGGTACAGCCGGTATCCCAGAAGCTTTGTCATTTCCCTTTCATCACCGGGGCCGCCCTGGATATATTCGTTGATGATGCTGCATCCGCCGAAATCCCCCTCGAGAACCAGGGCACGAATGTCGTTCTGCTTCACGAGGATCTCAAAAACTTCTCTTTTCAGCTGCTGGAATTCCCTGTTCCCGTGTGTCGCTTCCCCAAGAGCTACGACCCGGGTTCCTTCCGGGATGGACAGCTCCTCTATGCCGGTGACATATCTGTCAAAATCCGCGATTTCAACCGCTCTTACGTCCGGGCTGTATACCAGCAGGATGCACAGCAGCATAATAAGTGCGGCCGTGCCCGGTGCCCAAAGTCTGTCTGCGCTCCTCTTATGAATGAGGGGGTGGGAGAGCTGACGTCCACCTGTGGACTTTGTTCTGTGTTTCATTGAGTTTTCCCTCCGTATATATACACCGGCGATCTGCCTGAGGTGTTCTGGACATTTTACGATTGCGCATCATAGTATATCTCAGAAACAGGAGCAGGAAAAGAGCAGAACCCGATATTTCCCCGCAGCGGGCCTGCTGCAAAACAGGCGCATGGACCCGGGTATCTGATATCTGTATATGTTCTTATCGGATTTAAGTATTTGAAGATCCGTCTGACGGGGGATATAATCGGGGGTGCTGAAATAACAGGCAGACAGAACAAGAGGAAGTATAATTATGCAGTTCATTACAGATCAGACATTTGATGAAGAAAGAGCTTTATACGGAAGCAGACATCTGGAAGCTGTCAGATGCCGTTTCGACGGACCGGCAGATGGCGAAAGCGCATTTAAAGAGAGCAGTGATGTCAGTGTGAAGGACTGCTTCTTCAATCTCAGATACCCTTTCTGGCACGATAAAGGACTGAAGATCTCAGGAAGCGAAATGACGGAACTCTGCCGTGCAGCCCTCTGGTACACGGAAAATGTTGAAATCAAAGATACCAGGATGTATGGAATCAAGGCGCTGAGAGAATGTGCGGATGTAACCATCTCCGGCTGTGATATAGTATCTCCTGAGTTCGGATGGTTTGTAAGAGGGATTGAGATGAAGGATACCAGTGCCCAGAGTGAGTACTTTATGCTGCGCTCGGAGCATCTGACCTTTGAAAATGTAAAGCTGAAGGGCAAGTATTCCTTCCAGTACATTACGGACTCCGTCTTTTCCAACTGTGAGTTTGATACCAAGGATGCTTTCTGGCATGCGAAGAATGTGGTGGTTAAGGACAGTGTAATCAAGGGAGAGTACCTGGCCTGGTATTGTGAAAATGTGACTTTTGAAAACTGCACGATCACCGGTACACAGCCGCTCTGCTACTGCAGGGGCCTGAAACTGATCAACTGCCGTATGATCGACTGTGATCTCGCCTTTGAAAAATCAGACGTGGAAGCAGATATCATCTCCCCGGTTGTAAGCATCAAAAACCCTCACAGTGGAAAGATCACGGCAAAGTCCGTGGGCGAGATCATCATGGATGATCCGGATGCGAAAGGCCGGATTTTCACGGAAGAAAAATCTGAATAACTGCAGAATCAAAAACCGTCACAGTTCCAATGCGGCGGTTTTTTCGGTAATACAGCAGGGGCAGGAGGCACAGAATGCTGACATATGACTTTTCTTTTCTGGCGGGCAGGGAGCCCGGCATTATATCTGAGACGGTGCAGCATGTTTCCGCTGTCTGCATTCCCCTGACAGAGGGACCGGAGGGGGATATGGTGCTTTTTGAAAAAAGAGCGGAGACACTGAAACACCAGCCCGGCGACATCTGTTTCCCCGGGGGAAAAGTTGAAAACGGGGAAAAACCGGAAGAAGCCGCCGTCCGGGAGATGATGGAAGAACTTCTGGTGGAGCCGGCGCAGGTAGAAATACTGGGACCGCTGGACATTCTGGCCGTTGGTTTTTCCCAGGTTCATCCCTATGCCTGCCGGCTCAGAGATTATCATGGGTGTTTTAACAGCCCGGAAGTAGATGAAGTGTTCCAGGTGCCGCTTGCGTTTTTCCTGGAGACAGAACCGGAGATCCATGAAGTGCACTGGAAAGTGGAGCTGGGCACGGACTTTCCGGTGGAAAAGATTCACGGCGGGAGAAATTATCCCTGGAGAGAACGGATCGACAGAATCTGCTTTTATGAGTATGGCGGCCATGTCATATGGGGAATGACGGCAAAGATCATGTATTCTTTTGTGCAGCTGCTTCGCGCTGAGGAAAGAAAGAAATAAAGAGACGTTCTGCGTTATGAGGTCTGCGGGACAAAATGGCGTTCTGCGTTATGAGGTCTGTGGGACAGGGGGACGTTTCACCTTGAGAAAAACCACAGTTCATTGTATAATGATCATGTTTTACGTAAATGTCGTCCGCCCATTATCAGGGAAGGAACAGACGGTCTGAAGTATGGATTTTTACAGGATGCTTTTAGGAAAGAAGGAGGTATCTGCAAGTGAAAAAAATCGTTATTGCACTGGTACTGCTGATATTATACGCAGTGCCGGTGCCTGCCGATGGAGCAGGCTTCCTGGGAGACAGCTGCACCGGGACAGCTGTACCGGACAGCATTCCGGTTGATGCTTCTACCAGGGCCTTCCCGGTATCTGAAGCCCGGGCAATCCATGTAGAAAATGAAAATGCAGAGGCTGTCGGTTTTTTCGCGAAAGGGGAACCCGACCCACAGATGGCATACGTGATCTATGACGATACGGCCCATCTGCGCCTGGAAGC
>CACZQT010000224.1 GCA_902783295.1 uncultured Lachnospiraceae bacterium | reverse complement strand
GGCCGAGCGAGGGCGTACGGCGCCCGAGCGTAGCGCGAGTATTGGCCGAATGCATCAGGCATTCGGACAATATCGAGCGACGCCCGAAAAGCCAAGAGGAGGCGGCTATAACCCGGCAGCCCCTCCGACACCGTCCTGCGGTGAGACAATTTCGCGGACGCACCATTTATATGGTAAGTCAACATCCCGGACGCACCATTTATATGGTAAGTCAACATCCCGGACACACCATTTATATGGTAAGCAGGTACGTCAGTTTATAAGATCATCATTCCGCGGTACCGAGAACCTTCTTCACCATGTCGCGGTCTGCCACGACCGGTACGGTGATGTGATCGGTTCCCTTGTACATCTCATTGTATTCCAGTGCCGTCGCGATAGCATTCTCGTTCCTCGCCCAGCTTCTCCGGGAAACCCCTACCATAGTATCCCAGGGCATGGAATTCCGCAGAATCTCATCCACTCTTTCACTGCCGTCCAGTACCATGCCAAAACCGCCGTTAATGGCCTTGCCGATGCCTACGCCGCCGCCGTTGTGCAGGGCTACCAGGCTCATGCCGCGGGCGCAGTTGCCGGCGAAGCACTGCGTTGCCATATCAGCCATGATATTGGAACCGTCCTTGATATTGGAGGTCTCGCGGAACGGAGAATCCGTGCCGCCGGTATCATGATGGTCGCGGCCCAGCATAACCGGCCCGATCTCTCCCTTGCGGACCATGTCATTGAATTTCAGAGCGATGTTCATACGGCCCAGAGCATCCTGATAGAGAATACGGCACTGTGTGCCTACCACCAGCTTATTTTTCTTGGCGTCACGCACCCAAACCCAGTTATCGCGGTCCTGATACCGGCGGTTGGGGTCGATGCATTCCATGGCAGCGCGGTCCGTTGCGTCCAGATCCTCCGGCTTGCCGGACAGGCAGCACCAGCGGAACGGGCCGTAGCCGTAGTCAAACAGGCAGGGACCGAGGATATCTTCCACATAGGACGGGAATACGAAGCCATCTGTCTCGTCATGGCCATTCTTTGCCACTTCCTTCACACCGGCATCAAACACAGCCTTCAGGAAGCTGTTGCCGTAATCGAAGAAATAGGTGCCTTTCTCGTGCATTGCACAGATCAGCTCATAATGGCGGCGCAGGCTCTTGTTTACCCATGTCCGGAACTGCTCCGGATCCTTTGCCAGCATTTCGGTGCGCTCTTCGTAGGTCAGGCCCTGCGGGCAGTAGCCGCCGTCATAAGGGACATGGCAGGAGGTCTGGTCGGAAAGCAGATCGACATGCACATCCTTCGCCAGCAGGTATTCCAGCAGGTCTACCACATTGCCGTGGTACGCGATGGCACAGGCTTCCTTCTTCGCCTGCTTCTCTCTGGCGATGGCCAGCGCTTCATCCAGGGAAGCTGTATAGCAGCTGACCCAGCCCTGATTGTAGCGGGTCATGATACGGGAGATATCCACTTCCGCGATGATGGCTACAGCACCGGCGATTTCCGCTGCTTTGCCCTGGGCACCGCTCATGCCGCCCAGACCGGCCGTCACAAACAGCCGTCCTGCCAGATCCTGGTCCTGGGGGATTCCCAGTTCCAGACGTCCGGCATTCAGCAGAGTATTGAATGTGCCGTGCACGATTCCCTGCGGACCGATATACATCCAGCCGCCGGCGGTCATCTGTCCGTAGTTGGCCACTCCCATGGCGGCAGCCCGGTTAAAGCTTTCCTGATTGTCAAACAGGCCCACCATCAGGCCGTTGGTGATAATCACGCGGGGGGATTTCGGGTTGGAACGGAACAGGCCAAGCGGATGACCGCTCATCACCACCAGCGTCTGTTCATTTGTCAGCACTTCCAGATATTTCTTGATCAGGCGGTACTGCATCCAGTTCTGGCAGACCTGGCCGGTTTCCCCGTAGGTCACCAGTTCGTAAGGATAAAGTGCTACATCAAAGTCCAGGTTGTTGTCGATCATAACCTGGAAGGCTTTGCCTTCGATGCAGTTGCCTTTATATTCGTTGATGGGTTTCCCGTGCAGGGCGCCTTCCGGGCGGAAACGATAGCCGTAAATACGGCCGTGCTCTTCCAGTTCCTGGGCAAATTCTTTCGCCATCTGCTCATGATGCTGCTTCGGAATATAGCGCAGCGCATTCATGATTGCTGTTTCCTTGTCCGACTGCGACAGTCTGGATTCCCGTCGCGGCGCGCGGCGGCAGCCTTCCACAAATTTCGGATATGCCGGCAGCTCATCGTCCAGCTGCAGAATGTTCGCGTTAAGATTCATGATGTAATCGAACCTTCCTTTCTTTTTCTTATCATCCACCCAGATATGCTTTCTGGACAGTGTCATCCTTCCGCATGTTTTCCGCCGTATCGGCAATAATAATATTTCCGGTTTCCAGGACATAGCCGCGGTTGGCCACCTTCAGGGCTTTGTTGGCATTCTGTTCCACAACCAGGATCGTGATTCCCTGCCGGTTCAGTTTCTGAATGACTTCAAAGCAGGTATTGACCATAATCGGCATCAGGCCCATGGACACCTCGTCGATCAGCAGCATCTTCGGATCCAGCATCAGCGCCCGGCTGATAGCCAGCATCTGCTGTTCACCGCCGGACATTGTCGAAGCCAGCTGATCTTTTCTCTCTCCCAGCCGGGGGAAGATGTCATAGACCCTGTCCATGTTTTCCCGGATTTTCTGCTTATCCTTGATTTCATACGCACCCATGCGCAGATTCTCTTCCACGGTGAGCTTCCCGAACACCCGACGGCCTTCGGGTACATAACCGATCCCAAATCCCGCCCGTTTGTAGGCCGGAAGCCTGGTGATGTCCTCGCCGTTATACAGAATCTGTCCGGATACCGGCTTCACCAGACCCATAATGGTCTTGATGAGCGTGGATTTTCCGGCGCCGTTCGGGCCGATCACACAGACCAGCTCCTTCGATTTTACATCTACGGAAATACCGTGGAGGACTTCCATCATGCCGTAGGATACTACCAGATCTTTGATTTGCAGCATCAGTCGTCCTCCTCTCCAAGATAAGCTTCTATCACCTGTTTATCCGTCCGCACTTCCTCCGGTGTGCCTTCCGCAATCTTTTTCCCGTAGCTCAGCACCGTGATGCGGTCACAGACCTTCATAGTGATCGGAAGGTTGTGTTCGATCAGAACGATCGACTGACCTTTTTCTTTCAGGTTCAGGATCAGCTGTGTGATCTCATTGATGGCAAAATTGGAAAGGCCGGCGCAGGGTTCATCCAGCATGATCAGCTTCGGCTGCGTAATCAGCGCACGCGCAATCTCCAGTCTCCGGAGATATCCCAAAGAAACGTCCGAAGCTTTTTTATTGGCGACTTCCGCCAGCCCGACTTCCCGGATCACCTCTTCCGCCCGGTCTTCCACATCCTTCGTATGCGCTTTGTGGAAATAGGAGCGGATTCCGGTATATTCATGAACTCCGGCCGCTGCCACGACGTTATCAAAAATCGTAAGTCCGGACAGCGGTTTGGAAATCTGGAAAGTACGGGAAATGCCCTTCTTGGCCATTTCATGGGCAGGCGTACCCTGTACTTCTTTTCCCTCAAAAATAACTTTTCCGGCAGTAGGGACATACACGCCGCAGATCGCGTTGAAAAGGGTGGTTTTTCCGGCGCCGTTCGGGCCGATGATGCCCAGGGTTTCTCCCTTGTAAATGCTGAGGTCAAAGCCATCGATGGCTTTCAGCCCTCCGAAATACATCTTCAGGCCTTCAATTCTCATCAGTTCTTCCATCAATGTCCACCCCCCTTCGCCGACTCCGCGATCAGGTCAGCCCTGGTCTTCTTCTTCGGGAAGAATCTCCGCCAGATTTTCGTGAGAAGCAGCCAGATCGGAGAATCCTCTCCGATCAGCCCCTGCGGCATGAAACGCACCATCAGGACCAGAAGCAGACCGTAGACAAGTTCCCGGTAATCATCCGCAAAGCGGAGAATTTCCGGGAGGGAAGAAATCAGCAGCGCGCCGAAGATGGGGCCGCGCAGCGTTCCCAGGCCGCCGATCACGACCATGGAAACCACCTGAATGGAAACGACAAAAGCGAAATCCGTGGCGGAAATAAAGCCCATGCGGTGTGCGTAGATGCCGCCGGCCAGTCCCGCGACAGCGGACCCGATGGTAAATGCCAGAATCTGGTAACGGTTTACATTGATTCCAAAAGACCTGGCTGCACCGGGATCATTATTGATCGAGGCCAGCGCCATGCCAAACCAGGACCTGCGCATTTTCACCAGAAGCAGACAGAGGATGATAATGAGCACCACTGTCATGTAGAAGAAGTACTTATTGTTCATCCGGACTCCGAACAGCACCGGTTTTTTTACAGTAAGTCCCAGAGTGCCTCCCGTAATCTTCAGGCGGTTGAAAACAGCCACCATCACAAAGTTGATGCCGATGGTCGTGATTGCGAGGAAATCCGCCTGCAGGCGCAGGGAAATCACGCCAAGAACCGCACCGCAGACACCGGCCATCAGCATTCCGGCGAGCAGTCCCAGGACAAAATGTCCGCCGTTTGTAGTGATAACAGCCGCTGTATAGGCTCCGATTCCGAAGAAGGCCGCAATTCCCATCATCGCCTGTCCGGCATAGCCGGTGATGATGTTCAGGGAAAGCGCCAGGAGGGTAAAGATGGCAGCCGTGGCCA
The DNA here is from genome assembly GCA_902783295.1 of uncultured Lachnospiraceae bacterium. GTDB lineage: Bacteria > Bacillota > Clostridia > Lachnospirales > Lachnospiraceae > UBA3305. The sequence continues at coordinate 255 of CACZQT010000224.1, read as the reverse complement.
GAATCGAATACAAATAAGCTGAACTCATTTCAGGCCACCTCCTCACACCTTATTCCTGCGGCTCATAATGCCTTCCGGCTTCACGAGCAGCATAATGATCAGAACAACGAACGCAATGGCATCCTTCGGAATGGGAATCGGCGTATAGACCGAAAGGAATACTTCCGCAATACCGATGATCATACCGGCAACAACGGTTCCCAGAGGATTACCCAGACCGCCCAGAACGATGATGGCAAGCATTTTATAGGACGG
>CACZQT010000223.1 GCA_902783295.1 uncultured Lachnospiraceae bacterium | reverse complement strand
TCAGAAGGACAGCCCCCGGAGGTTCCCCGGAGAATGGCTTTCAAAGAATTATAAGGAGGAGTGCAACTATGAAAAAACAGCTTACCTGGCTCCTGGCCGGCGCTCTGGCCCTGGGCATTGCTGCGGCAGCGCCGCAGGCCGCAAAGGCCGCCGAGGTCCCCGAAGTCAAAGAGTTCCCTGCGGAACCCGACACTTCCATCGACAAACTGGATCAGTTCAAAGCCTACTATGAAGGTCTGAACCAGGGTACCCTGGAAGGTGGACGTACCTATAAGATCTATGTTCCCGAAGGCGCCCGCCGTGACGCATCCTGCTACTACATTGCCGTTCCGAACGGTGTGGATACCGCAGAATTCCTGGTAAACACCGGCTGGAAAGCCATCGCGGACCGCGATCTGGTAGACCTTTGCTTCTTTGAGCCGGCCGACCAGACCTGGGGCGACTGGGAAGCAGAAGCCGATTACTTCAAGGCTGCTTACGGTCAGTTCTCCGGTACCACCTATGTGTACCATGACATCTTCAACTGGCGTTATATCGGCTACGGCGAAGGCGGCGAACTGATGCAGCAGTACGCCATGCGCAATCCCATGCAGGTTTCCGCCTATGCGCAGATGGGTGCTATGGGCACCATGACCGCGGAAGAGATGGAAGCCATCGGCAGCCAGCCTTTCATGGTCCGTGACTGGGAAACTCCTGTCAAGGTCGGCGAAGCCGCTCTGCCCATCTGGATCATCGCCGGTGAGGAAGCAGATATCAACGCGGAAGTCGACTACTTCCGGGCTGCCAACGACACCGAAGAAGAACCTGTTTATCTGGCGAATGAAAGCCTGCAGTTCAACCAGAAACCTTTCAGCAGCAACGTGTTCACCTACGACCAGAAGGTCGGCACCGTGAAGGTGACCCGTGTCGCTGAAGTGGATTACTACAACGAAGCCATGACGGAAGATATGTACAAGTTCGTGAACCTGTACGCCCGCAGCGGCTCCGGCAGCCCTTACTCCAACAGCCTGACCCGTTCCGTTTCCGACGATACCTTCATCCGTGAAGAAGAAGTGGTAGACGGCTGGCAGAGAGAATGGTTCATCTACACTCCCAGCAACTGGGATGGCGAAGAATCCCTGCCTATGGTGATCTTCTTCCACGGCACCGGCCAGAGCGGCCTGCTGGCACAGCGCCAGGGCGACTGGTGGAAGATTGCCGAGCTGAAGCACTTCATCGCTGTCTGCCCGTCCGGCTCTCTGGAAAATGTCCGCGCTGCCGGAAAGATTCCGCAGATGAGCTGGAACGTAGAAGGCTATGGCAATGCTCCTGAAATTCCTTTCGTTTCGTGGCTGATCGATCACATGATCGAAGCTTACAACGTAGACCCCGGCCGCGTATACACCACCGGCCAGTCCAACGGCGGCCGTATGTCCATCTACACAGCTCTGGCTCTGCCGAAGAAGGTCACTGCAGTGGCTTCCGCCGGTGCTTCCAGCCTGATCACCGGTGCCGGCAACTTTGATTTCAAGGGTGTTGAAGGCGAATACTTCCTGCCCGATGATACCGATGAATCCGCGATCGTTCCTTACATGTGCACCCTGGGTGAATACGATGTAGCGAACTTCGACCTGACCGATCCCAACAGTGACGCCTCCCTGCGTACCGGTTACTTTGCCGGCCGCTATGGTCTGGATATCGAAAACCGCATAACCTACATGAACGGCAAAGATACCTACACCATCTGGGAAAATGCCGACGGCGTTCCGCTGCTTGAGAACATCATCATCGGCGGCCGTGCTCATTCCCATCGTCCGGAAGAAAACAAGATCATGTGGGATGAATGGTTCTGCCGCTTCAGCCGTGATCCGGAAACCGGTATTGTTTACTACGGTGACCGCGCCGTAGCAGAATAACCGCAGACTATCCGGAGAAATCCGGAAATGACAACCGCCCGCCGGCAGTGCCGGCGGGCGGTTCTTTATGCATAAGGACAGAGGGACAGTCCCCTTGTCCCAACCGGGACAAGGGGACTGTCCCTCTGTCCTTACCCTTGCCTCAACCGGAACAAGGGGACTGCCCTCTGTCCTTATTTCTTTCCTCTCATAATCCGGACTGCATACGGCTCCGCTTCGATTTCCACCTCTGTAAGATTTCCTCCGAACTCGCCGTCCTTGGTCCAGGCAACAGGTTCTTCCGAAACAAAGCGGACTTTCCTGATCTTGCGGCGGACAATAAGCTCTGATTCTTCATGAGTTATAAAAAACTTGCTGAGAAGGTCTCCCCAGCCGACCAGCGTATCCGGTTCCTTCAGGAGATTCAGCTCCAGCAGTCCGTCATCCATCTGGATATTATCGCCCCAAAGCCCGGTAATGCCCGCGACCTGAACAGAATTGCTGACCATCCCCAGAAGGAAATTTCCCTCAAGCGCTTCGTCTTCCAGTTCCACGCGGAAATGATGAGACTTCACATTAGCCAGTCCTCTGGCACCTTCCATCAGATACGCCTGCTGGCCCAGCATCTTCTTCAGATCCTGGTCCGTCGCGTAGGAAACCTGGGTGAACGCGCCGAAAGCCGCTGTATATGAGAAATAGGTATCGTTGAATTTTCCCACATCAATGGCAAAAGGCTCCCCGCCCGCAGCCGTCTGCGCTGCTTCGAGCAGATCCATCGGCAGTTCCAGGCTGTGCGCGAAATCATTGGTCGTACCGGCGGAAATGTAACCCAGCACAGGCCTTTTTTCGACAGGCAGCAGCATAATCCCATTCAGTACTTCATCCAGAGTGCCGTCGCCGCCGGAGCATACCAGAAGATCAAACCTGGGTCCCATGATTTTGGCAACACTGGATGCTTCGCCGGGTTTCTGCGTCACATAGACTTCCGTCCAGTAACCTGCCCTGGTAAAAATGTCCAGGATATCCACCAGCTTCCCTTTAATCTGGGACCTCCCGGCATTCGGGTTGACAACAATGAGCATTTTTTTCATAAGCTTTTCCATCCGCCTTTCTGCAGAAAACATTGACCCTCAATCAGTGTTTCCATAGTTCAGATGCATAAGTCCTCCACGCGGAAGGCAGGGAACATTCCCGTAAAATCACTTCCGCTTCTTCAAAATACCAGTCCCCGCTGCATTCTTCCGGAAGAGTAATCCTGTATCCGGTCATCTCCCATTCAAGATGTGTAAAAACATGACGGGCTTCCGGCAGTTCGGAAACCTCAAACTTCTGACAATGACGGCTCATGAAATCCGCCGCCTCTCTCCGGCTCCTGTGTCCCGGCAGCCAGGGAAATTCGTACGTTCCGGCAAGCAGGCCCTTTCCGGGTCGCTTCCGTATGGCAAAACGATGTCCGCAGGAGATCACCAGAACGGTCTTTCTCTCCACTTTCCGGGCTTTTTTCCCGGGCCGTACCGGGAAAGCCTCTTCCTTTCCGGCTGCATGCGCCTTGCAGGAAGCAGCTGCCGGACAATTCCCACAGTCCGCTGCACCGCCCGGCAGACAGATTCTTTCTCCAAGCTCCATCAAGGCCTCATTAAACAGGCCGGGATCCTCCTCCGGCATGGCAGCCAGCACCGTTTCTTCCATACGCCGG
>CACZQT010000222.1 GCA_902783295.1 uncultured Lachnospiraceae bacterium | reverse complement strand
GGTTTCCGGTTTCCTCGGCTTCATGACCTGTGCAATTTTGCAGATCGCCGGAGAAGCCGACCGCCGGGAGGAACGGTATCTTGCTGCGCAGGCACAGAAAAACACTGCGGAAGCGCAGAACAATGTAGAAGGTGATACCTGATGGACGAATATCGGAATCGTGATTCTCCCCGGCTTCAATTCTCCAGGGAAGAGCTGGAAAACGAAGAGCTGACACGGCCTGTCTCCAAAGCGGAAAAGGCAGCTGATAGATATGACGCAGCCAAGAAGAAGCTGAGGAAGCGCTATCGGCTCAAGCTGACCCCAGAGGAAAAGGATGGCATTGCACCTGACGCCGCTTTCAATCCGAAAATCCAGATTGCGCAAGACCGCACTGAATACTCAATGCCAGATCAGCCGGATATTCAGACTGATCCCAAAGCGCCTGGTGTACAGAACACACGGCAAAAGCCAAAGCCTGCAAAGGCTGGTTCTGGGAAGGCAGCAGACTTGACCAGTATTCCAACTGCCGGAAAGCCAAGCCATAAAGCAGCGACAGATGCTGTTCAATCTGCTGATCCTCTCCCTGGAGAGAAGAAAAAGGGACTTCGGCTGAAGTTTGAGGAGACGCAGGCAAAGAAACCCTCTCAGCTCACGCATCCTGTCAAAAAGGCCATCAAAACTGCTGGTGATCAGCTTCATAGGCAAGCGGTGAAATCCAACGAGGATGATAATGTGGCTGCGGACGCTGTGCTGCAAATTGATCAGAAAACTGAGACAGCGCTGCGGATGGGTGATCATGCATATCATGCACATAAAATGAGGCCCTATAAGCAGCTGAAGAAAGCGGAAAAACGGCTGGATAAAGCAAATATCCAAGTGCTGGAAAAGAAATATCAGCAGGAGCATCCGCAATTCACCAGCAATCCTTATTCCCGCTGGCAGCAAAAAAGGGCTATTCGACGGGAATATGCCGCCGCTAAAAGAGGCACAAGCGGAAAGACTGTACAGAGTACGGCGAAAAATGCCGAAAAAGCTGCTGAAAAAGTCAGCGATGCCGCCGGGAAAACCGTTGAGGTTATCCGCCGACGTCCGTCTCTTCTGCTCCTTCTCGTTTTAGGCGGTTTGCTGCTGATCGTCATGAGCAGCCTGCAATCCTGCACGCCACTGACTCAATCCGTCATAGAATCTGTTGCAATTGGTACCTATCCCGCAACAGAAGAAGATGTTCGCGCAGCTGAACGGGTGTATGCGGAAAAAGAACGAAAGCTCAAGGATGAAATGGAAAATTACGAGCGCTATCATCCCGGCTACGATGAATATCATGTGGATGCCGATGAAATCTGGCATAACCCATATGTACTGATCGCCATTATTTCCGCTTACTTTGATGGACAGGACTGGGATATTGACACAGCTCTGCCCGTGATTGAGGAATACTTCAAACTTCAGTATGAAGTCACGCAGACTGTTTCGACCCAGACACGGTACATGACGGTGAACGGCGAAAGCGTACCTTACACCTATTCCATATGTAACGTAAAGATGGTGAACAAGGATTTGTCCCACCTGCCAGCTGTCAGCATGAGCCATCACACAATGAGCATGTATGCCATGTATATGGCAACGCATGGAAATATGGAAGGGATCTTCGACGGGCCGCACGCGGTTCCACTGTCAGATCCTATGCTTTACGACATCCCCCAGGAAACGCTGGATGCAGATCCAACTTTTGCCAAACTCATGGAAGAAGCCAATAAGTATGTCGGCTATCCCTACGTCTGGGGCGGGGTAAGCCCGGAAACCAGCTTTGACTGTTCTGGCTTTGTTTGCTACGTGTTTACAGCCAGCGGCGTGTACAACACTGGACAGCTTGGAGCAAAGGGCCTTCGGAGCCTCTGCCGGAACGTTCCAGAGGGTCAGGCAAAGCCAGGTGACATTGTATTCTTTGACGGCACCATGGGCGAAGGTGTCGCGGGTATTACCCATTGCGGCATCTATGTTGGCAACAACATGATGATCCACTGTGGAAGTCCGCTGGGATACGCAAATCTCAACGATTCCTACTGGCGGCAGCACTTCCATTCCTTCGGGCGTGTTCCGAACTGATTCCAATCGAGGAGCCTTGCTTGGACAGGGCTCCATTTTCATACCAAATAACAAGGAGATGCAGACTATGATTCGCATGGATGAAAAACTATCTGTCATGACTGCCAGGCAGGTGCTGGCACTGATGATCGCGCTGATTCTGATGACGTCTTTCCTTCCTGTGCAAGCAGCTTTTGCTGAGGATGGGCACATCATAGAGATCGAAGATGGGGATTGGGACGGCTCCATTGTGATCCTGGATGATCCGATTTTCTTTATGGGAAATGAAGATGAGCCCGTTGTTGTGATCACTTCCGTCGGAAAAGAGAACGTGAAAGTGAATGGTGTGAAGTCCAGGAATAAGCTGGTGAAGTACACCATTCCGGAAATGGTACTCGCTTCTGATCCTGATTTCCTGGCTTTGATGATTGAAGCAGAAAAATACATCGGCTATCCCTATGTGTATGGCGCTGCCAGCCCCGATGTGGGTTTTGACTGCTCCGGTTTTGTGTGCTGGGTTTTTAACCAGTCCGGTGTGTACAAGACCAGACGCCTTGGAGCGAATGGCTTGTACTCCATTTGTACAGATATTCCCCGGGCAGAAGCGAGGCCTGGCGATCTGGTATTCTTTGAAAAGACGATGGGTACCAAGGTAAGCGGAATCACTCACGTGGGGATCTACGTTGGGAACGACATGATGATCCATGCCGGTGATCCTGTGGGCTTTGCAGACCTGAAAAACGAGCAGTGGGCAAAGAAAATATATGCCTTTGGCCGCCTGCCGATTGACTGAGGTGGAAAAATGACTGAAAAGAAACAGAAAAGGTATCCCACGGACCGGCTGAAGCTGCACGCGCAGCTGGAGAAAAAAGAAAAGGAGCTTGAAAGCCTCCAGAAAGAGGTAGTGGAAATCCGGAAGCTCGTTCAGCAGGCGGATGCGACAGCAATCAATGCGACGGCTGCGTTGTATAACGTCACGCCTGAACAACTGGCGGAAATCATGAAGAAGCTGTATGGCGATAAAACAAAGCCTGTACCGGAGCTGCCGCAGAGTGTCACCGAAGGTGGCGGAACGCCTGATGAAGAGGAGGATTCCATTGACGATGAAAACGCAAAAGCGTGACGCACGGCGGCTGATCCTGCTGCTTCTGACCGCGTCCATGCTGATTGGAGTTTTTCCTGGCATGGCAGAAACAGAAGCGCCTGTGCTGCCTGGAAATCCCTATCGGATTGTCCTGGTTGCCCCGGGTGGATGGACAAATAACAACGGCGCAGAGATCAAGGCCACGATTGCCGATAAAAACAACATTGGCTGGCAGAAAATAGAATACCGCTTGAATGACGGAAGCTGGATTGACTGCGAGGATCTCTTCGACAACGGTAAAGCGGAAATCACTGTCCATGAAAATGGCGTCTTCATGCTCCGTGTCACCGATCCCTATGATCGCACCTTTGAGGAAATGGCCCAGGTCGAAAGCATTGATTTGGCTGCCCCGCTGGTGAGCGCGTCCATTACAAGCTCTGTTCTGCATATTGATGTGCAGGATGAGCTGTCCGGCATTGCCGGGGTTCAGATCAACAGCTTGCTGTTTACAACCATAGAAGGCAGTAAGCTGGATATTGACCTGGACGACAACATGAACAAGTTTGAAAAGTTGGCTGTTCGCGCCTTCGACTATGCCGGAAACTTTTCTGATCCAATCATGCTGGACAATCCGGATTACGTGAAGCCTGCTGATCCCACTTCGGAACCAGCCGCGACGCCGAAGCCCACCAGGAAACCGGAATCCGGGACGGATACTCCTGCCACGGATGCTCCGGCATCTGACCCAACGCCCACGGCGGCTATATCTGTTGTGACAGAGAAGCCGCATGGGCTTGGCAGCTCTCTGATCTATGTTTCTGACGATGACTGGCTGGAGCCCACCCCGGCTCCGACCGCGGTTCCCACAGCGGAGCCAACCACTGCGCCGACTCCTGAGCCGATCATTCAGACTGAGTATATTACCATCGGCCCAGGCATGCCTTATCAGGCGGATGGCAATTCCCATACGCTGGATGTGCTGTACAGCGCAGCCACCAACAAGCAGTTCATCACCCTTCAGTCCAAGGCTGGCAACACCTTCTACCTCGTCATTGACTATGATAAGCCAATTGATGAAGAAGCTGAAATGTATGAGACCTACTTCCTCAACCTGGTGGATGAACGGGATCTGCTGGCTCTGATGTCCGATGAAGAGAAGGAAGAGGTTCCGACGCCGACACCTGAAATCATCTATGTCACGCCTAAACCGACTGCCCCGCCTGCGCCGACACCGGTGCCAACTGATCCTGAGCCGGAGAAAAAACCGGATCAGATGACGGCAATCCTTGGTCTGATAGCCATTGTTGCGCTTGGCGCAGGCATTGGCGTCTTCTTACTGAAGTACAAAGGCAAGGACGGCAAGGCGCACCTCGACAATGACTTAGTTCTGGATGATGATGACGAAGAGACAGACGAGGAAGAACCGACCCAGGAATAAGAACACATGCCCTGCGGACTGAAAACCCGCAGGGCTGTTTGCGTGGAGGAAAACATGGAATTAATCATTGCTGAAAAGCCAAGTGTTGGAAAAACCATCGCTTCTGTGGTTGGCGCAACGGAATCCAGGAACGGCTATATGGAAGGCCATGGTTTTTTGGTCACCTGGTGTCTGGGGCATCTGGTCGAGCTGGCCATGCCCGAAGATTACAATAAGGATTTCGCTACCTGGCGCTATAAGGATCTGCCCATCATTCCCGGCAAGTGGAAATACAACGTATCCAGTGAAGGCGCAAAGCAGTTCAACATTGTCTGCTCCCTGATGAATGATGCCCAAGTGGTGGGGATCATCTGCGCAACGGATGCCGGACGCGAGGGAGAGCTGATCTTCCGCCTGGTTTACGAAAAGGCAGGATGCCGGAAGCCAGTACGGCGCTTATGGATTTCCTCCATGGAAGAAACCGCAATCCATGAAGGCATCCATGCCATGAAGAGCATGTCGGCCTACGACAATCTCTATCAGGCTGCCCTCTGCCGTGCCCAGGCTGACTGGCTCATCGGGATGAACGCCACGCGGTTCTACTCGCTCCTCTACGGTCCCACGCTCCCCATTGGCCGGGTAATGACGCCAACCCTGGCGATGCTCAGTGAGCGCGAGGAAGCCATTGAGCATTTTGAGCCGGAAACCTTCTATACCGTGAAGCTTGATCTGGGTGGCGGTCTGGTGGGTCATTCTGACCGCATCCATGACCTGAGCGAAGCCCGCACGGTGATGGAAGCCTGCAACAGGGACAGCGCTGTGGTGAAAAAGGTCGAGCATAAGGAAAAGCGTGAGAATCCGCCTCTGCTCTATGATCTGACCACGCTCCAGCGGGATGCGAACCGCATCTTCGGCTATACGGCGCAGCAGACGCTGGAGTATGCGCAGTCCCTGTATGAAAAAAAGCTGCTGACCTATCCGCGTACAGACAGCCGGTTCCTGACCCATGACATGGAGGAAAAGATGCCAGAACTGGCCTCAAGGGTCAGCGGTACGCTTCCATTTACTGCCGGGATCGATCTGGCCAGTCACACAGAGACCATTGTGAATGACAAGAAGGTCAGCGACCATCACGCCATCATCCCCACTGATTCCATGCCTGGACAGGAGCAGGTGATCAATTCTCTGCCCTCCGGGGTACGGGATCTCCTGACGCTGGTCAGCACACGGCTGCTCTGTTCCATGGACGATCCGTTTGTTTATGACGAAACGACTGTCACAGTAGCCTGCGGCGGACGTGAGTTTAAGCTCAAGGGAAAGAAAGTACTGAACATGGGCTGGCAGCGAATCTGGCAGGCCTTCCGTGGAAGCATCGGCGGGCGTGCTCCTGAGGATGACGAGGATAAAACAGACGCGCTCCCGGATGACCTGAAGGAAGGCGATGAAATCGCGCTGCCGAAGGCTGAGCTGGCCGAAGGCAAGACTACGCCGCCCGCGCATCATACCGAGGACACAATCCTGCACGCCATGGAAACAGCCGGTGCCGTTGATATGCCCGATGACGCGGAGCATAAGGGCATCGGAACGCCTGCAACCCGTGCTTCGATCCTTGAGAAACTGCTGGAGACCAAGCTGGTGGAGCGAACCGGCGACCGGAGAAAACGCATCCTGACGCCGACCGCCAAGGGCAAAGCCCTGGCCTCTGTTCTTCCCGCGAAGCTGATGTCCGCGCAGCTGACGGCTGAATGGGAGCAGCGGCTCAAGCGGATTGAAAAGGGCCAAGAAAAGCCGGAAGACTTTATGGAGGATGTCCGCACCTTTGTCCGGGATCTGACAAAGGATACCACCCGCGCGGAAAATGCGGATCAGCTCTTCCAGCCAATGCGGCAGGTGATCTGCAAATGCCCGAAGTGTGGGGCTGCTGTCACGGACCGTCCCAAGGGCTTTATGTGTGAAAACCGGGTCTGCGGCTTTGCTCTCTGGAAAACAGGCGGCATTCTGACCGGTGCGAAGCATCCGCTGACAGCCAGCGATGTGAAAGCGCTGGTGGAAAAGGGCGCTGTTCATAAGGCTGGCCTGCTGTCTGCCAAGTCGCACATCCAGTATGAAGCAACACTGCATCTGGACTATAAGGACGGAAAACCTTTTCTCCGTCCAACCTTTGACAAACAAGGAGACAAATAGATGAAAAAGCTTGTATCGCTCTTTATGATTATGATGCTGCTGTGTGGGACAGCACTGGCGGATAACGGAACTGTCACTACAATAGACACCTCCAACGTCCCGGCGATCCCTGAAGGCACCTTGTCCGCTGAGCTCATTTCCTTTACCGGCAATCAGACCTACGCTGTTTATTCCGCTCCGAACAAGAAGAGCATCCGTGGCGCGAAGGGCCGTGCCCGTGTGAGCACTAATGGCTGGATTCAGGTCTTCGGCGCGGAAGATGACTGGATTCTCGTCCAATATGATATTTCCGATAAACAGAATCGCATCGGTTATATCTACATCAACGCGCTGCCCAAGGATGTCACAGTGCCCGACCTGAACCTGAAGCGTGCGGCTGCTGTGGTCAACTACGACGTGGAGGTCACGGATGATCCGCTGGTCAGCAAAACTCCGCTGGCGAAGCTGACCGAAAACACCAAAGTCACCTGCCTTGGCACCATGGGCACATGGACATATATCGAAGGAAAAGAAAAAGATGTGCTTTTCCGGGGATTTGTACCGACCGAATGTCTTTCCGGTACCGTCACCACCCTGCGGGAAGCAAAAAAGGCCATTGTGGGCAGCTGGAAGCTGTATGCTGGCAGCTCAATCAATGCCAGTAAGATTGTATTCCATGAAGACGGTTCCGTAACCGGACGGTCTACACTGAAAAGCGGGCGTGAGGTGGAATGGTACGGGTCCTGGATGATTGACTTCTACGACAGCAGCCGAAACCGCTATTGGAACGATTCTGAATTTGAGCTTACATTAGCCCGTGGTACGTCGGTTGAACTGTACGGTTTGCGCATCTGCCGCCAATTCTCCGGGAATGGAAGGTTTAAGTATGCACTGGTTCTTTCTGACGGCGCAAAAGCCAGCGGTATGGTGCTGTGCGAATAACTTTTTCTGGCTGGATGCTTCAACGGCATTCAGCCAGATCTTTCACGGAGGCGATGATTTTGTTGGATGATATGAAAGATAACAGTTATGCAATCTATCAGCTGAAGGATGGTCAGGATTATCATATGCTTCGGTTCGCCAGCCTGGATGACCTGAAGCGGGATGGACAACGCCTGCGGAGAGATGTCCATAAAGTCCTGGATGCTGCCGAAGGCGCTGTCTTCCCTGATAAAGCCTCTGCTGAACAGTTCCTTCGGGATGAGGGCTTCCTGGTGATTCACAATGATGATCCTCAGATGATCACGGTGAGGAACACAACACTGCAGGAAGCGATCCTGTATCTGAGTCTTGGAGATGGATGCTGCTGGTTGGAAGGCTGCGATACCAGGAACGTTGATCAGAGTGTGAGGTTTGAAAACTATGAACTGGTTTATTCCGCTTTGCTTTCTCCAACTGACATGCGTGATCAAGCAACGATTCTGGAAAGCCTCTACGCCAGGTTCAATCTGGATCGTCCTGATGACTTCCAGGGGCACAGCCTCAGTGTCAGCGATATGATTGTCCTTAAACAGAAGGGACAGGTCACAAGCTATTATACGGACAGTTTTGGCTTTCAGCAGATGCCGGATTTCATTCCTCCGGAGAATGCGCTTCGCAATGCGGAAATGACGATGGAAGACGACCTGAATATGATCGATGGGATCATCAACAACGGCCCAAAGGAAGAGAAAACGCTTAAGTTTCCCGATGTGCCTGAGCATCAGCCCAGGTCAAAACATCGAAATGAACCTGGACGATAGGAACAGAGGTACAGCATGATTGAATCCACTCATGACTATGAAAACTGGCGGGACAGTCTGCGCGACAGTGCCAAGCCGGAACCTGATGAACATCAAATCCGCTTTTATTCCCATGATTACACAGCGGACACGACGCTGGAATACACGCGTCAGGGAGACCGCGCTGAGTTGACACTTTCCTTCAGCTCTAAGGATCCCGATATGGGCGTTGAGGAGATAGTCTACGGCGGTGAAAACCGGGAAAGCATGGCTGAGCTTGTCTCCGACCTGAAGGATG
>CACZQT010000221.1 GCA_902783295.1 uncultured Lachnospiraceae bacterium | reverse complement strand
GGCAGTGCAGGAGTATTTCCGCAGCCATGTCCAGGGGTTTACGGCAGGCTTCTGCGGGAACCCGGAAAGTATCGCTGTAAACCGTCCTCTGGCGGACGCTTTCCTGGCCTCTCTGGGAACCGAACCCTTTGAGGCGCAGAACTATGATCTCCCTGTCCCTGCAGTTCATGAAGCCATGATCGTGGACAGCAATATACAGTTTAACCTGCTGTATGCGGATTACGATTCACTGGGGCTTGATGAACAGGATGCGGAAGTGCAGGCGGTCTCCAGCGTGATTTCGGATCTGTTTCTGATCCCTCTTCTGCGTGACCAGTACGGTGTCTATACACCCATGGCCGGAGCGATGACGGATAACGGCATTTACCTGCTTTCCTACCGGGATCCCAACGTGAAGGAGACCTTCCAGGTGTATTCGGATCTGCCGCAGATGATGTCGGAGATGGAGCTGGACCAGGATACCCTGGACGGATACCTGATGTCGACTTATGTAAACTATGCACAGGGAGCCGGCGAGCTTACCGGAGCATATGAGGCTCTGCTGAACCAGCTGCAGAAAGAACCTCAGGATAAGCGGCTGATGAGCATGCGCCAGCTGAAGGCCATGACGCCGGAGTCTGTAAAGGCATACGCAGAAGTCTACCAGGCGATGGTGGAGAACGGAGTCTGGATGACGGACGGCGGTGCCGGCGCAGTGAATGCCAATGCGGATCTTTACGAACAGATCCTGAATCCCTTCGGGTCGGTAGATACGTCTCAGACCGAACTGACGGATGCTCCGGAGGGCAGCGAACATTACGACGCCATCCGCTTTGCATTTGAAAACGGGCTGATGCTTACTGCGGCGGAAGATGCCTTCGGTGCAGATGAACCGGCCTGCCTGGGCGAACTGCTGGGTGGGCTTACGGCGGCTATCGGAGCCGGGAGCAATGATCCGGAGGAAGCCCTGGCGTTCTGGTCCCAGTACGGACTGGTCGGAGCGGATGCAGATCTTTCCGGGAGCCTGAACAAGGCAGCTGTCGGACAGTTTATGAAAGGTTTCGGCGCTCTGATCGGCACGGAGCTGCCGGATCTGCTGCCCGAACTGGAAAGCACACAGGACCTTACCCGTGCTGACCTGGCCGAACTGCTCTACCGGCTGCTGAGTGAATAAGGGAAATGTGCATACAGGCGTTTTCCGTGCGGGAAGCACAGACAGAGGAGGAGCTGCTTCGGGCGATTCGAAGTGTTCTCCGGGAATTCGCGGCACTTGATTAATCCATAAGAATGAAGTACAATAAGCATCGGAAAAGTGACAGAAAGTGGGCTTTTCCGATGCTTTCTTTATTGCTTTGGAAAGTCTGCAGAACAGTGAACTCTTTTGCATGGGAGGAAAAAAGAATGGACCGCAGTGCATCGATCAGCCGCGATACCCTTGAAACGAAAATCCGCTGCACCCTGAATCTGGACGGAAGCGGAAAAGCGGATATCCGGACGGGTATCGGCTTTTTTGACCACATGCTCAGCGGATTTGCAAGGCATGGGCTTTTTGACCTGCAGCTCGTCTGTAAGGGGGATCTGGAGGTAGACTGCCACCATACGATCGAGGACTGCGGCATCGTCCTGGGCACGGCCATCCGCAATGCGCTGGGGGATAAAGCCGGAATCCGGCGGTACGGACAGTGTCTGCTTCCCATGGACGAGTCGCTGGTGCTCTGTGCGGTGGATCTGTCCGGGCGGCCTTACCTGGTCTATGATGCGAAGTTCTCTTCTGAACGGGTCGGCGGCATGGATACCCAGATGGCGAAGGAATTCTTTTACGCCGTCAGCTATTCGGCGGCTATGAACCTGCATATCAAAGAGATGTACGGGGAGAACGACCACCACATCATGGAAGCCATGTTCAAATCCTTTGCCAAGGCACTGGATATGGCGGTGCAGAAGGATCCCCGTATTGAGAATGTATTGTCTACCAAAGGAACCCTGTAAGAGCGGGGAGGGGGAGGGCAGACAGATGACGGATCAGGAACTGGTGGAACGGGCAAAGCTGGCCCGGAAAATGGCATACAGCCCGTATTCGCATTTCGCGGTCGGCGCGGCTCTTCTGACACGCGGCGGAAAAGTATATACCGGCTGCAACATAGAAAACTCTACGTTTACACCGACAAACTGCGCAGAGCGGACGGCCCTGTTCAAGGCGGTGAGCGAAGGAGAGCGGGAGTTTGAGGCTGTCGCGGTCGTCGGCGGGCCGGAGGGGGATACCCTCACGTATACGCCGCCCTGCGGAGTCTGCCGGCAGGCCCTGGCGGAATTCTGCCCTCCGGATTTCAGAATCCTTCTGGGACAGAATGACGGAAGCATCCGGGTGTTCCGTCTCATAGACCTTCTGCCGGAAATCTTCCTGCTGGAAGAAGCCCGCAAAACCGAACAGGGAAGCTGCTGATGGAATCAGCGTTTCCGCAGAAACTCCGCAGACCCGGTATCGCGTGTCCCTGGACCGGGGTGAAAAGAGGGGAGGAAGAACTGTTATGCGTATGGTGGATCTTATAGAAAAGAAAAAAGAAGGAGAAGCGCTCACGGAGGAAGAAATCCGGGAGATGATTTCCGGCTACGTAAGCGGAAGCATACCGGATTATCAGATGTCTGCCATGCTGATGGCCATCTGCTTCCGGGGAATGTCGGAACAGGAAACGGTAGCCCTGACTCTGGCCATGCGGGATTCCGGAGATGTGATGGATCTTTCAGAGATCCCGGGTACGAAGGTAGATAAGCACAGTACCGGCGGGGTGGGGGATAAGACCACTCTGATCGTAGCGCCGATTACGGCAGCCTGCGGCGGCCGGGTAGCGAAGATGAGCGGCCGCGGGCTGGGACATACCGGCGGCACCATCGACAAGCTGGAATCGATTCCCGGCTTCCGGACAGGTCTGTCCCGGGAAGAGTTCTTCCAGGTGGTTAAGGAAGCGGGACTGGCTGTCGTCGGACAGACAGGGAACCTGGTGCCTGCCGACAAGAAACTCTATGCGCTCCGGGATGTGACCGCGACGGTGGGCTGCATTCCTCTGATCGCTTCCTCTATTATGAGCAAGAAGCTGGCAGGCGGCAGTGATGCCATTGTGCTGGACGTGAAAACCGGAAGCGGCGCGTTTATGAAGACGCCGGAGGCAGCTGCTGAACTTGCGGCTGAAATGGTGCGCATCGGCCGGATGGCAGGCCGCAGGACGGAAGCCCTGATTACAAATATGGACCTTCCGCTGGGATATGCGGTCGGGAACGCCCTGGAGGTGCAGGAAGCGGTTTCCGTCCTGCAGGGAGAAGGCCCGGCGGATCTCACAGAAGTCTGCCTGCAGCTGGCATCCCGCATGGTAGCACTCTCTACCGGCCGCGGGGAAGCGGAAAGCAGGCAGGCAGCGGAAGAAGCCATGTATGGTGGTGCAGCTCTGGAAAGGCTGGCAGCTATGGTGAAAGCACAGGGAGGAGATCCGGAGGTGATTTACCATCCGGAACGGCTGAAGATTGCCCCGATTGCCCATGAGGTGAGAGCAACCCGGAAGGGATATATCTGCCGTATGGATACAGAGGGCATCGGCATTTCCTCCATGCTGCTTGGGGCCGGGCGGGCGAAAAAAGAAGACGCCCTGGATTATGGAGCAGGACTGATACTGCAGAAGAAGACCGGCGACCGTGTGGAGCCCGGAGAGGTTCTGGCTGTGCTCTATACCTCGGACGGGTCGCTGGTTCCTGCTGCGGAAACCCGGTTCCTGGAAAGCCTGTTTTTCTCTGAGGAAATGCCGGCAGAAGAACCGCTGGTATACCGCCGGGTGGGCGGCGTCCGGTAATCTTCGGAGTTACTGAAAAGACGGTTTTCGGGGCTTGCTTCCTTTGGAAAAACATGCTATGATAATGCAAGGATGAGACGAAAATGCCTGGAGTGCTCGACGACTCGATATTTTTGAACCTACATTTTTACATACGGGACTCCTATATTGCGGGACAGATGCCAGGCCTCCTCTGAGTGGAAGGCTGATGCTCCAGCTGCGGTTACCCACCTGGCTTCAGCGCTGGGACTCAAAAACAACGGGAACGACACTCTGGGTTTTTCAAATTTTCAAAAAGCTCCTATTTACGGGAGCTTTTTGCTTTGTCAGGTGGGACAGAGGGACAGTCCCCTTGTCCTGATTCGGACAAGGGGACTGTCCCTCTGTCCTACTCTCTGCTGTGGAGGTAAATCATGAAGGAGAAAGGCTGGGCAGAAGCCAGACGGGTACTGGTGATTTTTCTGGGCTGCCTGCTGCTGGCGGTTGCCTATAACATGGCATTCGACCCCAACCATATGGTTACCGGAGGGGTGAGCGGACTGGGAATTGTCGTCAAGGAACTGACAAAAGGCCTGTTCCCGGGCGGCGTTCCTCTGTGGCTGTCCACTCTGGTACTGAACATTCCGATTTATATCGCTGCCTGGATTGTACGGGGCCGCCGGTTTATCATGCATTCGCTGATGGGAACCCTGCTGCTGACCCTGGCGCTTGCCATCGTGCCGTTTATGGATGTGATGGCAGGCGACCGGATTCTGGCCAGCATTTTCGGCGCCGTGGCGGGCGGGGCCGGCGTTGCCCTGGTGCTGATGAACGGCGCTTCCACCGGTGGAACGGATATGCTGGCCATGGTGCTGGTGCGCCTGATTCCTGGAAGTAATGTATCGAATCTGATTTTCCTGCTGGACGGCGCGGTTGTGGTCACCGGCGCGGTGATTTTCGGGATTCCGTCTACGCTGTATGCAATTCTCGGTGTTTTCCTGATGGCCCGCGTGACGGATGTGGTGCTGACCGGCCAGAAGGATGCGAGAATGATTTACTGCATATCCTCCCGGAACAGAGAAATTGCTTCGGAAATCATGGAAAAGGCGAACCGGGGCGTCTCACGGATGCAGATTACAGGCATGTATACCGGGGAAGAGAAAAACATGCTGATGTGCGTGGTCAGCCGGCGTCAGATCGTTCAGGTAAAGAGAATCATACGAAGCCATGATCCGAGAGCTTTCGTGATCATCAGCAATGTCAGCGATGTCCGCGGAGAAGGATTTGCGGCGGACATCCTCGAAAATGATTGACAGTGGAGCAGGGGGAGGACAGAGGGACAGTCCCCTTGTTACTTTGTGACAAGGGGACTGTCCCTCTGTCCTCCCCCTGTCCCATACTATGCGAAGGAGCGGTTATGCTGCTGGAGATCCGTGACTGTAGTGTAAGCCTGGGAGGGAAAACCATCCTTTCCCACTTTGATTTTGAAATCCGGGGACGGGAACACATCGGTCTGGTCGGTGCAAACGGATGCGGAAAGACCACCCTGCTGCGGCTGCTTGCCGGAGAGATAGAACCGGATTCCAATGAAAAGAACCCGGACTCGGTTTTCCGGACGGCACGGGCGGTTTCGACAGGATTTTTAAAGCAGTCTCCGGTGGACGATCCTGAGGAGAGCGCCGCAGCCTGGCTGGAGAAGGGCCTTCCGGTGATCGAGGATCCCAGGGAGGCTGCGGTACGTCAGGCAGAGGCGAGGAAAATATTCACGGGCTTTGGTTTCCGGCCGGAGAGCCTTGAAAAAAGGATGGGAAGCTTTTCCGGCGGGCAGCAGACCAGGATCAGCCTGATCCGGCTTCTTCTGGCGAAGCCGGAAATCCTGCTGCTGGATGAACCGACCAACCATCTGGACCTGGAGGCACTGGAATGGCTGGAGGAATACCTGCGGACATATCCCGGCGCAGTCGTAGCTGCTTCCCATGACCGCTATTTCCTGGACTGCGTGGCGGATACGGTGGTGGAAATCCGCCAGGGACGGCTGTTCCGCTATGCCGGAAATTACAGCCGGTTCCGGGAGGAACGCAGCCGTGAGTGGGAGCGCCGGAGGGCAGCTTGGGAGAGGCAGCAGGCGGAGGAAAAACGCCTGAAGGATCTGGTGGAACGTTTTAAAACAAAACCCAGAAAAGCGGCTTTTGCCCGCAGCCGGAAAAAAATGCTGGAGCGGATGGAGCGGGTGGAAAAACCCTGGGAGGAGGGCCGCGGGATACATATCGAAAAGATTGTTCCGGCTCATCCCTGCAGCAAATGGCCGCTGGAAATGGAAGATCTGAAGATCGGGTACGGTGAACCGCTGCATACAGTCACCTTCCGGCTGCGCCGGGGCAGAAAAACAGGGATCCTCGGAAAGAACGGAGCGGGAAAAACCTCTTTTCTCAGAACAATGTCGGGGGAACTGGCGCCCCTTTCCGGCCGTCTTTCGATTGGAAACGGGGTAGAAATGGCCTATCTGGGGCAGGACACAGCCGGGCTCACCGGAGAAGAGACAGTGCTGGAGTGGTTCCGAAAGCGCTTTCCTGTGCTTACCGAGCAGGAGGCACGCGCTGCTCTGGCAGGATATCTTTTCCCCGGGAATGCCGTCCGCCGCAGGATAGGTGCCTTGTCAGGCGGGGAAAAAGTACGCCTGGCTCTGGCTGCCATCCTTCAGGAGAAACCGAATCTGCTGCTTCTGGATGAACCGACCAACCATATGGATATTCCGGCCAGGGAAGCGCTGGAGGACATTTTGAAACAATATCAGGGAACGCTGCTTTTCGTTTCGCATGACCGGTATTTTACAGATGCCCTGGCGGATTCCCTGCTGATTTTCGGAATGCCCGGAGAGCCGGTCACTTATTATCCATTCGGTTACAGCCATTACCGCCGGAAGAGAAACCGGACGGGAGACGGTGAGACCCTTTCTGCGCAGCGTACGGCGGAAGAACAGGCTTTGATTGAAGGTCTGCGGTCTGTACCGAGGGGGGAGCCGGGAAGGCTTCGGGAACTGCCTTCCGGGGCTGTCTGGAAAGACTGGCAGCTGTCTCTGCGGGAGGAGGAACTGGAGCAAAGGAGGAATGAATTCGAAGCTGCGGCTCTGGCACTGGAGGAGGCTGCCTGGAGCGGAAGCGAAGAGGAATGCAGAAATCTTCTGGAAGCCAGGGAAAAGGCCAGGGATGCCTGGACAAAAGCCTGCCTGGCTATGGATGAACTCACGGATTAAACGGAAAGTTTTACGAAAAACCTTGACAAACATTACCCTTCTGTAATAATATGCCATTATAAGTGTAATAAGTTTGTAATATTTTGAGACGGCCGGATCGATGAAATGATTCGGCAAAAAACGGCATACGCCGGAAAAATGCGGCAGAAATGCCTTCAGGAGGGCTGTTTCATGCATAGGAAAACAAAATATATGAATTGGATCCTGGGAGCGTTTCTCCTCACCATCCTGCTGCTTTCCGGGCGGCAGGTACAGGCGGGGATGAAACCGGACTGGGATGACCCGGATTATGTGAAGCGTTACGGTACGGCAGCGTCGGTGGGAGAAGAAGAGGTTACTCCTTCACAGGCGTCAAAAGTGGATTCCAGCAAATATGTGGAGGATAAAATCCCGAACAAATATACCGGCCTGAAATATCAGCATTCGAAACAGTTCCAGAACTGTGACATTTCCTACGGTATTGACGTATCCAAGTGGAATTACCAGAGCAAAGCCATCGACTGGGAACAGGTAAAAGCGGACGGGATTGAGTTCGTGTTCCTGCGGATCGGTTACAGCCGCCTGGCGACCGGCGAGTTCAATAAAGACGAATGTTACGATAAAGCGCTGGAAGGCGTAAAGAAGGCAAAGATTCCTTTCGGCATCTACTATTTCTCGCAGGCGATCACTGTGCAGGAAGCAAAGGATGAAGCCAATTATGTCCTGAAGCTTCTGCGGGACGAAAAGCTGGATCTGCCCGTTGTTTTCGACAGTGAGCGGACAGAAGGCGGACGTCTTGCCAGAACCACCCTGTCCCGCAGCGAATATACAGCCATCAATGTAGCTTTCTGCGAAATTATCGAAGCAGCGGGATATAAAGCTGTGATATATAACGGCCTGGAAGGGTTCAATAAAGAACTCAATACGGCCCAGCTTGAGGAGAAATACGAATTCTGGTTTGCCCGGTACAACATCAACACCTACTATGACGGAAAGTATTCTTTCTGGCAGTACGCCCAGAACGGAAAGGTGAAAGGTGTTACCGGTTCTGTAGACATGAACTTCTGGTACCGCCCGAAGGGGACGCCGGTTCCTGTTCCGGCAGATCCGGCGCCTGCGGTGCAGAGCCTGACGGCTGAGGAAGAGAGCAGCACGGAGATTTCTCTGAACTGGGCTGCACTGGAAAATGCCGTCCGGTACGAGGTATGGCGTTCCCCTGCCTACGACGGAGAATACGAACGGGTTACGGAAACGGAAGAACTGTCCTTCGATGATGAAGAACTGAGGCCGGGACAGGAATACTATTACCAGGTGAGAGGGATTTACGGAGATACCTCCTTCAGTTCTTTCTCTGCAATTGCCAGCGCCACGACAGAACAGGAGCTGTCCCGCCAGGTGATTACCACTCAGCCGGTGAATCTGAAAGAACATGCCGGTGCATACTATGAGACCATAGGGCAGATCCCTGAAGGCACCCTGCTTACGGTGGTTTCCACCACACGGAACGTAGACGAAAACGTCTGGTATCAGGTGGATGCCATGGTGGAAGTGCCCGGGGAAATGGACGGCGAGGAAACGACGGTTCCCATGGAAATGACGGGATACATTTCTTCCCGCCAGGCAGATATCTATATTCCTCAGGTAACGGGACTGAAGCAGTCCAAGAAAGCATCTACGAGTGTGACGATCAAGTGGAAGGCTATTCCCGGAGTCGACGGCTACTATATTTACAGAAGCCTCGCCCGGAACGGCGAATACGAGAAGATCGCTACGGTAGCCGGCAATAAAAAGACCTTTAAGAATGTCGGCCTGAACAAATATACGCAGTATTACTACAAGGTTGGCGGTTTTGTAAAAGTGGTGGATGCCATAGAGGCAAAACTCGAGGAGAAGATCGATAAAGGCGCTCTTTCCACACTCTGCGCCGCAACTACCAAAACGACGAAAAAGAAGCTGACCGCAACGAAAAAGGTAGCATTGCGGCAGTATGCCGGAACCTCCTATAAGAAGCTGAAAAACATTGCCAAGAAGAAAGTCGTGACGATGGATTACCGGACCCGGGACAGCAAGGGTGACTGGTGGTATCATCTGACGGTTACAATCAGCGGCAAGACGTACACGGGATTTTCCAAGGCATCGTATTATAAGTGATAAAAAAGCAAAAGAATAAGGACTTTCCAGAAGACAGCCGGGAGCAGAGATGTTCTCCGGCTGTTCTTATTGAAAGAGGAGAAAAAGATGACCCAAACAGTCTGGTGGCTGCTCTGGAGCGCCTGCCTGGTTTTTATCGGATGGAGGGATCTCAGAACCCACAGGATTCCGAAGGAAGGCTGTCTCTGTTTACTTTTGTCCGGTATTCTCGGGCAGGCGCAGGATCCTGCCCGCCTGGCAGTATCTCTGCGGGCAGCCGCTGCGCTTTTTCTGGCCGGACGGCTTCTTTACTGTATAGACAGAGGACAGAGGCTTGGCGCGGGAGATATCCGCCTGACGGCTGCATCAGCTGTCAGGCTGGGCGGTACGGGTATTCTGGCCGCTCTTCTGGCCGGCCTGCTGCCGGCTCTGGGAGCGGCTCTTCTGCTTCGCAGGAAGGGAATCAGGGAGATCGCGCTGGGACCTTATCTGGCGGCGGGCATATTTCTGGTCAGTCTCTGGAGGTGTTGATATCCGGCAGAATTCTGGTATGATAGAGATGTTCCGGGGGGAATGCCATCCCAAAGGGGTGGGGAACAGGAGTAATACGGATGAGCAATGAAGAAAAACTCTATGAGCTCCGGGTGAACATGGGACTGAGCCTGGAGCAGGCTGCGGCCTGCATCGGAATCAACCGGAGCACGTTGTGCCGCTATGAGCAGAAATATCCTGCCAGGATGCGTCCGGAGGTTCTGAAAAAGATCTGCAGCCTGTACCATGTCCCGGAACAGTACTTCCGGGAGGGGAGGAAAAAGGCTTCCGAAAGCTGGTTCCGCATCCTTTCGCCGGAGGAAGCAGCTGCAGCGTACGCAGCGCTTCCGGAACGGGATCAGCTGCGCGTGTCCCGGATTCTCACCCGTCATGAGGAAACAGACGGAACGAAGGAAATCTCTTGACGCAGCGGCAGGATTTGGAGTAGAATGATCTTTAATCGTGCAAACATAGTTCATGAATGCACAGAAAAATACAGGGCAGGTACTTGAGGGAAAGAAGGCTTCTATGAAAGAATTGTTGGAAAAGATCCGCCAGGAAGCTCTGGCAATGCTGGAGGAATCTGACAGCCTGGAACGGCTGAATGATATCCGCGTCCGTTACCTGGGGAAGAAGGGTGAACTGACGCAGGTGCTGAAGAGTATGCGGGATGTAGCCGCAGAAGACCGGCCGAAGGTTGGTCAGATGGTCAATGATACCCGGGAAGCGCTGGAACAGCGGCTGGAAGAAGCTAAGGCGCGGATTGCGGCAAAGCAGCGCGAACTGCAGCTGGCCGCGGAAACCATCGATGTTACGCTTCCGGCGAAAAGAAATAAAGTGGGGCATCGTCATCCGAACACCATCGCCCAGGAAGAGGTTGAACGTATCTTTGTGGGGATGGGTTATGAAGTGGTGGAAGGTCCCGAAGTGGAACTGGACTATTACAATTTTGAAGCCCTGAATATTCCCGCCAACCATCCGGCCAAGGATGAACAGGATACCTTCTACATCACGAAGGATATCCTGCTCCGCACACAGACCTCTCCGGTCCAGGTGCGTGTCATGGAGAAGAAAAAACCTCCGATCCGCATGATCGCTCCCGGGCGTGTGTTCCGTGCGGATGAGGTGGATGCCACCCATTCCCCGTCCTTCCATCAGATCGAAGGACTGGTCATCGACAAAAACATTACCCTGGCAGACCTGAAAGGAACGCTGGCTGAGTTCGCGAAGGAAATGTTCGGACCGGAAACAAAGGTCAAATTCCGTCCCCATCATTTCCCTTTCACCGAACCCTCCGCGGAAATGGACGTCACCTGCTTCAAGTGCGGAGGCAAGGGCTGCCGCATGTGCAAGGGCGAAGGCTGGATCGAAATCCTTGGCTGCGGCATGGTGCATCCGAAAGTACTGAAGATGAGTGGTATCGATCCTGAAGAATATTCCGGTTTTGCGTTCGGCGTCGGCCTGGAGCGTATTACCCTGCTGAAGTATGAGATCGATGACATGCGGCTGTTGTATGAAAACGACATCCGGTTCCTGAATCAGTTCTAAGGAGGTACATGTAATGAATACAGCCTATTCCTGGTTAAAAGCCTATGTACCCGGACTGGACGTTACACCGCAGGAATTCACCGATGCGATGACCCTGACAGGGACAAAGGTAGAGTTTTTCACGAAATTTGACAAAAACCTGGAGAAGATCGTCGTTGGACAGATCCTTTCTGTTGAAAAGCACCCGGATGCAGACAAACTGGTAGTCTGCCAGGTG
>CACZQT010000220.1 GCA_902783295.1 uncultured Lachnospiraceae bacterium | reverse complement strand
CGGCGGTACCCATGTGGAAAATACCCGCGATATCCAGTGCTTTAAGATTCTTTCGGAAGCAGGCGTAGCTGCCGGTGTGCGCCGTATTGAAGCTCTTACGGCGTCCGGACTTCTGGATTATTACGCAAAGATGGAAGAGGAGTTTAAACGGGCTGCGGCTCTTGCAAAATCCACTCCTGCCGGACTTGCCCAGCGTATTGCGCAGTGGGAAGAAGAGCTGAAGGCTCTCCGTACTGAAAATGAAAAACTGAAAGGCCAGATTGCCCGCGCTTCCCTCGGCAGTCTTCTGGACCAGGTCCATGAAGTGAAGGGTGTAAAGACACTGGCTGCCCAGGTTCCCGGTGTGGACATGAATGAACTCAGGAATCTGGGAGATGATCTCCGGGAAAAAATCGGTGAGTGCGTCATCGTACTGGCATCTGAAAAAGACGGAAAAGTGAATCTTGTCGTTTCCGCCACTGAAGATGCGCAGAAGAAGGGGGCTCATGCCGGCAATCTGATCAAAGCCATCGCTAAGGAAGTCGGCGGCGGCGGAGGCGGACGCCCGAATATGGCCCAGGCCGGCGGTAAGAATCCGGCCGGCATTCCTGCCGCGCTGGAACTGGCTGTTACAGTATTGGAAGGACAGTTGAACTGATATGGCAAACGGGTTTCGCCGCTTCCTGATCAACTTCCGAGAGCTGTTTACCAGGGAAGAGGATCTTTATCAGGCGGAAAAAATAGTTAAAAGACTGTACCGGGACAGCGGGAGCCGGGAACTGAAGCGCACCTTATTATATCTGCGCCGTTTCCACCGCCGGCTGATTCTGCGGTTTACGCTGGTTTCTTCTCTCATCCTTATCGCCATCCTGGTTCTGGCCGGTATGATGATTTCCCATGCTCTGGGAAAATCCGCCGGGAAAGGACAGGGAGCAGACAGTTCCGGTACAGTAACGACGGCTCCCGTAATCACGGAAACGGATTCATCGGAGGAAACACCCGCTGAGGCAGAAACGGAAGATCTGACAGTCCGGGAAGTTCTGCTGAGTTTTACCGGGGACTGCACGCTGGGAACGGACGAAAATTTCGACCAGAGCCGCAGTTTTAACGCTTATTATTCTGAAAACGGCGGTGCTTATTTCCTGGAAAGAGTACGGGACATTTTCGCCGGTGATGACCTGACTGTCATCAATATGGAAGGGACATTTACCACTTCCGAAGACCGCGCGGAAAAAACCTATGCCTTCAAAGGGGATCCCTCTTATGTAAATGTGCTTACAACTGCCTCTGTAGAAGCTGCCAACCTGGCTAACAACCACAGCAGCGACTACGGAAAGCAGAGTTACGACGATACAGTCCAGATCCTGGAATCCAATGGAATCACCACCTTCGGCTATGATGAGGTGAAGGTTGTCGGTGCCGGCGGCGTCAAAATCGGCCTGACAGGCATTTACGAGCTCAGAGACCACATGGGGCGGACAGATCAGGTAAAGGAAAACATCGCGAAGCTGAAAGAGCAAGGCGCCGAAGTCATCGTAGTTGTATTCCACTGGGGTACTGAAAAAGAAACGGAGCCGAATGAGAACCAGGTAGCTCTGGCCCATCTGGCTGTCGATGAAGGAGCCGATATTGTCGTCGGCCATCACCCGCATGTTCTTCAGGGACTGGAAACCTATAAAGGCCGGACCATTGCATACAGTCTCGGGAATTTCTGTTTCGGCGGAAACTCCAATCCTTCGGATAAGGATACTATGATCCTTCAGGCAAAGTTCACCCTGACCGGGGAGAAAGTATCTGAACGGGAAATCACCATCATTCCCTGCTCCCTTTCCTCTGCCAGGGATTATAACAATTATCAGCCTGTCGTTCTGGCAGGAGATGAGGCAGCCCGTGTCCGCAGCAAGATCAACAGCCTCTCACAGGGTCTCGATGTACATCCGCAGGAAGACTGAAAGTGCCTGGGTTTCACGGACAGGATCCCGTTACCCGGTTTTTCCACTACGCAAAAAAGTGAAAAAATCTGTTGACGAAACTGAAAAACCTGTTATAATTTACTTTGTGTGATATGAGAATGTTTTATCCTACAGTTGCACAATTTTACAACTGGAGGGAGGTTAGGAAAAGTTTATGGCGACCGTAATCGTAAAAGACAATGAGTCTCTGGACAGTGCTCTTCGCCGGTTCAAAAGGAACTGTGCAAAAGACGGTATCCAGCAGGAAATCCGTAAGAGAGAGCATTATGAAAAGCCCAGCGTAAGACGTAAGAAGAAGTCCGAAGCTGCGAGAAAGCGGAAATACAACTAAGAAAGAAGCGCTCACAAGGGACGATCCATAGAGGGTTGTCCCTTTCTTTTCGTATAGGAAATTGTGATTGGAGAAATATGAGCATTCTGGAAGAATCCATGGAAATACCAGCCGAGCATATGGTGAATGTCTGCGGGGAGATGGACCGCAATATGAAAAAGCTGGAAAGGACCCTGCACGTTTCTCTGATTCCCCGGGACGGGCAGATTAAAATCATCGGGTCAGAGACGGGAATCAGCAAGGCAAGAGGCATACTGGAGTCTCTTCTGACGCTGTCCCGGCGCGGAAACACAGTTACAGAGCAAAACGTGGATTACGCCCTGGCGCTGTCTTTTGAAAACAAGGAAGAGAAGGTCGTGGAAATCGACCGTGATATTCTCTGCCGTACCATCGGCGGAAAACCGATCAAGCCCAAAACTCTCGGTCAGAAAGCTTATGCGGACAGTATCCGGCAGAAAATGATCACCTTCGGGCTGGGTCCTGCCGGCACCGGTAAAACCTATCTGGCCATGGCCATGGCCATCCAGGCTTTTAAAAACAATGAAGTCAGCCGGATCATACTGACAAGACCGGCTATTGAAGCCGGAGAAAACCTGGGCTTCCTTCCCGGAGACCTGCAGAGCAAAATTGATCCGTATCTCCGCCCTCTGTACGACGCCATCTATCAGATTATGGGAGCTGAATCCTATCAGGCCAATTCAGAAAAGGGATTGATTGAGGTGGCGCCTCTGGCTTATATGCGCGGCCGCACTCTGGACAATGCTTTTATCATTCTGGATGAAGCGCAGAATACGACACCGGCTCAGATGAAAATGTTCCTTACCCGTATCGGCTTTGGTTCCAAGGTTGTAGTTACCGGGGATCCCAGCCAGAAGGATCTCCCTTCCGGTGCAGTTTCCGGTCTGGATATTGCTTCCCGTGTTCTGAAGGATATCGAGGATATCGGAATGGTGCGGCTGACCAACAAAGACGTGGTTCGTCATCCCCTGGTGCAGAAAATTGTCGAAGCTTATGAGGCGTTCGAGAAAAAAGAAGCTTATCAGGAAAAGAGAAAACAGACATACCGCCTGAGAAAATCAGCAGGCTTACGGAGAAAACAATGACCGTCGAGATCACCTGGGAAACTGAGAAGAAACTGTCCTTTGATGCAGAAGCTGTCCTGAAGAGAGTTGTGGAAGCCGCTCTGGATGCTGAAAACTGCCCCTACGAGTGTGAAGTGGAGATCCTTCTTACGGATAATGAAGGAATCCGGGAAATCAACCGGGAGAACCGGGGAATCGACGCACCGACAGATGTGCTCTCATTTCCCATGGCGGATTATCCTTCGCCGGGAGATTTTTCCCGTCTGGAAGAGGATCCTGACTGTTTTCATCCGGAAACCGGCGAGCTTCTCCTGGGAGATATTGTCATATCTCAGGATAAAGTACTGGAACAGGCCTCCCTGTACGGACACGGGGAGGAGAGAGAGCTGGCCTTCCTGGCTGCCCACAGCATGTTTCATCTGATGGGTTACGATCACATGGAGGAAGAGGAACGTCTGGTGATGGAAGAGAAGCAGGAAAAGCTTCTTCAGTCGCTTGGAATTCTCCGCTGATACCGCAGGGATAATGAAAAGGAGGGGCCCGGATGGCCGGAAAAGTGTTGGTAATCGGCTGTGGCGCCGCCGGTTTTGTGGCTGCCATCACAGCTGCGCGCTGCGGGGCTGATGTCACTGTCCTGGAAGGTGGAAGCACTCCGGGAAAAAAGCTCCTTTCCACCGGTAACGGCCGGTGTAATTTCACAAACCGGGATATGGAGCTTTCGCATTTTCACGCAGGGAAAAAAGGGTTCCCTGCCGCGGCGCTCACTGCTTTCGGTACAGATGAAACACTTTCCTTCTTCCGGAATCTGGGTCTGTATTCTTCTGACAGGGGCGGCTATCTTTATCCCCGCAGCGAACAGGCAGCCGCCGTACGGGAGGCTCTTGAGCACGAATGTGCGCGCCTCTCTGTGGAGCTCCTGACGGATCAGAAAGTGATCAGAATAGCCTCTTCCCGGGAAGGATTTCATGTGGAAACACTCTCCGGAAAACGTTTCCTTTCATCTGCCGTCATTCTTGCTGCCGGCGGGCAGGCTGCTCCAAAGACCGGTTCTGACGGAAGCGGCTTCAGGCTGGCTTCATCTCTGGGACACAGAATTATTCCTCCCGTCCCGGCCCTTACTTCATTGAAGGTACAGGAAGTCTCTCTGTGCAGGATCTGGAAAGGAACCCGTACAAAGGGAGAAATCCGTCTGCTGGTGGATGGCAGAGAATGCGGCAGGGATACCGGGGAACTCCAGCTGACAGAGTATGGCATTTCCGGAATTCCCGTTTTCCAGGTGAGCCGGCATGCCTCTTACGGATTGCTGGATGGAAAACCGGTTCATGCAGTCCTGCAATTCCTCCCGGAGTTTTCCCGTGAAGATCTGAGTGGACTGAAAGAAGATTTTTCCCGTTCCTCCATGGATATAGGAAGCTTTCTGCGAGGACTCCTGCCTGCCCGTCTTGCCCAGGCTCTTCTGGGAGAGATCGGCTGCCGTGAAAGTACGCCCTGTTATGCCCTGAAAGGGAATCAGAAGCGCCGTCTTCTGGAAATGCTGACCGGCCTGGATCTGACCATTACCGGAACTCTGGATTTTGAATCGGCACAGGTCACAGCCGGTGGTGTTGACCTTGAAGAGGTGGAACCGGTAACTCTGCAGTCACGACTGATCCCGGGGCTCTTTTTTGCGGGTGAAATTCTGGATGTGGACGGCAGCTGCGGAGGATATAACCTGCAGTGGGCCTGGAGCAGCGGATATGCTGCCGGTAAAGCTGCAGCTGAGGGGAAGCGTCTGCCGGAGTCTGCCGGCTCTTCAGCGATCCGACGGACCGGTTCCGGGGAAGAAGCGTTCCGGAAAGGAGAGGTTTGATGATCCGTATTTCCAATGTCAAACTGCCGCCCGGTTTTTCAGATGCGGATATCCGGCTGGCTTTAAAGAAAGAGCGGATTCCTTCTGCGGCAAAATGGGAAATCAGCAGGCTTTCCCTTGACGCCCGGAAAAAAGACCGTATCCACTATCTCTGCACACTGGAGACCGGATGGCCCGGAGATTCAGATTTTCTCCGGCAGAGCAGATCCCCGAATCTCGCTGTTTCCTCAAATCCTTCTTACTGTTTTCCCCCACGGGGAGAACGCCCGCTTGACTTCCGTCCGGTCATCGTTGGCGCCGGACCGGCCGGTCTTTTCGCCGCAAGAATTCTGGCTGAAGCCGGCTATCAGCCCCTTGTCATTGAACGTGGAGCCCCGGTGGAAGAGCGTGCAGAAGATGTAGGGAAATTCTGGAAGAATGGCCGCCTGGATCCTGATTCCAATGTACAGTTCGGAGAGGGCGGAGCCGGAACTTTCTCCGACGGAAAACTAATGACGCAGATCCGTGACAAAGAAGGGCGTATACGTCAGATGCTGTCCTGGTTTGTGGAAGCCGGTGCGGACCCTTCCATCCTTTACTGGAGCAAGCCCCATATCGGAACAGATACCCTGAAAACCGTTGTCCGGAACCTCCGTGAAAAAATCCTTTCACTGGGCGGCGAAATCCGCTTTCACTGCAGGCTTGAAGAAATTCTCACAAACCGGGACGGCCGGATTTGCGGTATCCGTGTCATGCAGTCCGGGAAAGATGCTTCCGGGCAGGTTCACGAAAAAGAAGAGATCCTGGAAACTTCCGTTCTCCTTCTGTGCCCCGGTCACAGCGCCAGGGATACTTTCCGGATGCTGGAACGGCTTCATGTCCCTCTGGAATCGAAAGCTTTTGCTGTTGGTCTCCGGATAGAGCATCCGCAGAAGGACATTGATCTGGCCCAGTACGGGCGGAAATCCGCACCGGACCTCCCGGTGGCTGATTACAAGCTTACCGGTACTGCACCGGACGGCCGGGGAGTTTTTTCATTCTGTATGTGTCCGGGAGGCCAGGTGGTCAATGCTTCTTCCGAATACGGCTGTCTGGCGGTAAACGGAATGAGCTGTACAGCCCGAGACGGCAGGAATGCCAATGCGGCACTGGTAGTCTCGGTATCCCCTTCAGATTATCCGGGGGACTCTCCGCTGGCAGGAATTTCTTTTCAGCAGAAACTGGAAAAACTGGCCTGGGAAGCGGGAGAGGGCCATATTCCTGTCCAGCTTCTGGGTGATTTCCGTCAGAATACAGTTTCCCGTATTCTGGGAGATGTAGAGCCGGATCTTTGTGGTTCCTGGCGTTTTGCCAACCTTGGAACCATTCTTCCTTCACCAGTCCGGGACGGACTGCTGGCCGCACTTCCTGCCTTCGGGCAGAAAATCCACGGTTTTGACAGGCCGGATGCCGTTTTCTCCGGTGTGGAAAGCCGTACATCATCACCGGTCAGAATTCTGCGGGATGAGCATTTTGAAAGTGCCCTGAAAGGGCTGTTTCCCTGCGGGGAAGGCGCCGGGTATGCCGGCGGAATCACCTCTGCTGCCGTGGACGGTATGAAAACGGCAGAAGAAATCATACGCCGTTATCGTCTTCCGGATGCAGCGGAATCATAATATAACAGCTTATACAGGAGAGATATTCTTATGGATATGAAAGATATAGACAGAATCAATACGTTGTACCATAAGGCAAAGTCCGTAGGTCTGACCCCTGAAGAAAAGGAAGAGCAGGACCGTCTGCGCCAGGCATATATTGCCGCGATCCGGGAAAACCTGCGCGGAACTCTTAACAGTACCAAGGTACAGTATCCAGACGGAACTATTGTTGATCTGGGCGAAAAATACGGTGGAATCAAACGAAACCCGGAAGGCAACTGACCATAAAGTCATCTGCCTGAGCAGAAACAAGAGAGAGGATATTATGGCGAAAAATCGAGCAAGCAAAAAAGACCTTCTGGATCTGCTGAACCGCAGCGCCGTATACTCTGCAGCCAGCGGAAAGCCGGTCACTTTTGTAGAGGAAATCACAGCAGCAGAAAGAATGGATCCTCAGGGAATTTACTGTGATCTGTCCTGCATTATAGACAATGCAGAAAACTCCGAAGATGATCTGTCAGGAATGTTCGCAGTCACACAGGAAGGGGAAGCAGAGGGATTTGATGAGCTCTTTGCCCGGTTCGGTGACTGGAACCGGCACCCGGACTCCGTATTCCGGAACGCTAAATCTGTCCTGGCACTTCGCGAGGATGTTGTCGTCAGTCCTGCGGAAGAAGGCGATGAAGAAGAGGAGTCCATTGATATCTATACCAATGAAGGCTGTGATGTGTACGCGGGGATTGCCGTCAAGGCGGAAGATATCGCGCCAGCTGAAGTATTCACAGAACTGATCCGGAAATGCGGAATTGCTGTCCGGGATTCTATGATTGAATTTATGGCTACCGTTTTCCCGGCGGAGGGAGAAGATGAAGCGGACCATCTCCTGGAACTGTTCTACAGAATCTCCGGCGGAGACGCCTGGTTCAGGGCTTATTCTGTAGGAATAAAAAAGGAAGAGACGGACATAGACGAACTTTTCCCCGAACTTCTGCAGGATATTGCTTCAGAGATCAACTGGGACCGGATCCTTGAGTCCGCTCCGGAAGCAGAACTTCCGACCATCGGAAGCCGGGAAGGGAACAAGGTACTGCGTCCTTTCCGAAGAAAATAAGCAGTTTTATATCCACCTGTTTTTTCAGAGAATCTTCATTTCCCGGCAGTTGACGGGTTTGTCCCAAAAGGATATAATATTACTGTAATTATTTCGTAATGTTTCGAAATGCGAACACCTGAGAGTTCACATTTGCAGAAGAACATCTAAAAGAAAGGAGGCTTCTTTTTCATGAAAAAAACGAAATGGCTTGTTTTGATGCTCGTATTAGCCGGCCTGCTGGGTCTTCCCACGGTTTCCCGTGCAGCTTCTTCATCTTTCAGCCAGGTGGCAAAATTCACAACGAATTCCATTACCATCGAATGGATTGATATGACCGAAAAAGTGAGCACGCCGTCTCTTCCCGCAACCATCGTAGCCTATCGGGTAGCTCTCTACGATGAAGAGGGAAATGACTGCGGTCAGTCCAAAGCGCTTTCTTCAAAAATCAGGAAGTATACAATCGCAAATGGTGAAGGATTATCCAGCGATCTCTTCCGGAATATCCGCCCCAATTGCAATTACCAGGTTGAACTGATCACTTACTTCAAAACCAGGAAGACAGCAGAAGGCAAAGTAAACGCAGGCAAACTCCTCAAGACCGGTTTCTTTACACTTCCCGGTGCCACGGAAATTACCAGTTTTAATCACCGCAGCAATCAGAAAGGTCTTCTGGTAACCTGGGATCCCGTAGAAGGGAATAACCCGGTCAAATATCAGTACCAGATCTATTCTTACAAGGGAAAAAAGCTTTCCTCCGGTATAAAAGCCACGAATTATATCAAGACTTCATCGTTCAAGTATTATAATACTGCCTGCCGTATCCGCGTACGTGCCTTTTATACGGATGATAACGGCAAAAACTATCCCGGTGCCTGGTCGGCCTATACCAATATTGTTCCTCAGCCTGTCATGACAAGCGGGAAGTGTAAATCTAACAGCAAATACAGAGTAGGCATCCAGTCAAACGGAACCATGATACTGGAATGGAAGAGGGTTCTTGGCGCAACAAAATATGACATCTATATTTCCACCAAAAAGGGCAATGCAGGCTCATATACGTACAGAGGAAGCGTTAACACGGTTAGCTCACGAGAATACTACGCTACGAGCGTAGACACTTTTAAAGGCAAGCCTTTTGCCAAAAACAAAAATTATTATGTGTATATTAAGGCTGTGACCAATAAGCTGGGTGAGAGTAAGGTGAATTACACCATACGTTACGCTCTTAAAACCAGTAATTGATGGGCTCGTCAAAAAATACAGGAAGTAAATCAGGAGATTATATCGATGAAAAAATGGATAACCGGCTTCCTCGCTGCTGCCGCTTCTCTGATGTTTGCTGTTTCTGTCTCAGCAGTGGAAAAAGGCGATCTGCTTGGAGAATGGCATGGCAGCCTGCTTGGCGCGACTATGACACTTACACTCTACGGTGATTCTTCCTATTCTATGGCTCTGGACGGTTACGCGGAACAGATTTCCCGCGGCAACTGGGAATTAAATAACGACCAGATTGCCCTGACGTCTGTAGAAGGCGCTGATGAAGGAACATTTACGTATCATGAAGACACACGTTCTTTTTCCATTCAGGAAGGAGATATGGAGGTTACCTTCTCCAGAGCGCCTGTGATTGTCTTTTCCCCGGCCGATGCCAGAACAGATGCTGCCCTGGCTGACTATCAGGGATTCTGGCAAAGCGGTATGGTCACTGTTATGGGGATGACCGTTAACGGCACCGAAGCCGGTTTTGACCTTATGGCTGAGGTAACCGGAGAAGCGGTCCGTTTCCGCTCTGATTACCTGGTACTTCAGGGAGAGCTGATGGCAGCCTCCTTTGAAAATGGCGCTCTGCACATCACCCTGAAGGCGTTAAAGAACGCGTTACGGCAGCCCGGCACTGCGGCACCCGCCGCAGCACCGGAAACAGAGGACGGAGCCGTCATAACCATGCAGTTGCTGCAGGACAACACCATGGCAGTCCATCTGAGCGTCAGCGGAGTGGATATGATCTACTATATGACCAGAACAACGGTCCTGCAATAAATGCAGACGAAAGCAGCCCTATGTGCATATCTGAAAAGCAGGCTTTTTACAGTCTGCTTTTCTTTTTTTCTTGACAGCGCATCGGGATAGGTTTATTCTATACCAGACAAAAAGATTGGTTACCCATTCAAAATCAAAAACAAGGAGAGAACAAATGAGAGTTGTTATCCAGGACAATTATGAAAAATGTGCCTTTGGGCTGCCCATTATATTGCTGCCAAAATCAATGCGCACAAAGAAGAACGTCCCTTTGTATTAGGCCTTCCGACCGGTTCTTCACCGATCGGCGTTTACCGGGAACTTGTCCGTATGAATCAGGCCGGCGAAATTTCCTTTAAAAATGTAGTCACCTTCAATATGGATGAGTACCTTGGACTTCCCAGGGAGCATGATCAGAGCTACTGGTACTTCATGCACGACAACTTCTTTGATCATCTGGTAGATATGAAACCTGAGAACATCAACATCCTGAACGGTATGACGGATGACCCTGAAGGTGAATGCGCACGCTATGAGGAGAAGATCGCTTCCTATGGCGGAATTGACCTCTTTATGGGCGGCATTGGCGTAGACGGCCATCTGGCCTTTAATGAGCCTTTTACATCCCTGTGTTCCCGTACCGGTGTCCGGAATCTGACGACGGATACAAGAATCGTTAATTCCCGTTTCTTCGGAAATGATCCTGAAGAGGTGCCTGCCCAGGCGCTTTCTGTAGGAATCGGTACTGTAACGGATTCCAAAGAAGTTCTGGTGCTGATCAGCGGCCATAATAAGGCAAGAGCCCTTGCAGCCGTTGTAGAAGGCGGTGTAAGCCAGAAATGGACCTGCAGCGCGCTTCAGATGCACAACGCAGCTATTATTGCCTGTGATGAGGAAGCCTGCGGAGAAATCACTGTGGATACCT
>CACZQT010000219.1 GCA_902783295.1 uncultured Lachnospiraceae bacterium | reverse complement strand
TCCGCTGCAATGGGTTCCGTCACTGCAGGCTCTGTTTCTTCGGTCTGCGCCTGCGTAGGAAGCACACTTCCCACATGCCCGGACGGAGCCAGGGCAAATACAGGACCGGCTGCCAGGACAGCCGACAGAACGGCCGCGAGGCATATTATTCTCTTCCCTTCCATAATCATCCCTTTCCCGGCGCAGCCAGCCTGTGCCGATGCCGGTCTGGTTTTTCAAGAAGAAAAACCTTATTTACGGCTTCTCTCGTAGATGGTGATGGTATCCCGGTTCTTCGTCTCGTAGTCATTGAAGACCTTATCCTCGTCAAAATCATCCCCCGAGATCGTACCATGATACCAGCTCTTGGAATTAAAATACTCATTCAGGTCAGAGCTTGCAAACTTCCGACCGTGCCTTGCGTAGATTTCATTCCTCGCGATGCGGAGTTCCCAGTCGCTCAGGCCGTACAGTTCCGATTCCGCAATATAGCGGGAATCACTGTCCGGGAAAATGAATTCCGAAGCGGCAGGAGCAGTGGGCTGCTCGGCAATCGTCGTAGGAGCCACTGTGGTCGGCGGCACAGCTGCAGTAGTTTCCGGAATGATGACCGGCGGATCGTAAACGATCTGCGGCTTCTGGGCAGCTGCCTCCGCCTCCGTTTCCGCATAAGTAAAGAAGAAGAATTCCGAAATACAGGTATCCTGATACCGCCGTCCGGCTGTTGCCGACCGGATGGTCACAGTGGCGTAGCTGGTCTCGACAGCCTCCGGGAACGCTACATACTGGATGGATTTGCTGATATCCTTGAAATCAGGCTTATAATCCTTAATGCCGCACAGCAGCTGCTTGCCGCCAAGGTTCAGCACCAGTTCCTTCGGTACGGAATACGCCTTGTAGGTCGTTTCATCCAGCTGATAGCCGGGCATCAGAGCTACGCCGTAAATCTTCACCGGCTGAGGGAAAATCCAGGTGATGCTTTCTTTTTCTCCCAGGCCGTCAACGCCTTCCGCCCAGGCTGTCGCCGCGTTCAGATCCGCCAGCTTTTCCGGTCCAAACGATTCCTTGTCCTTATAGGAAGAAGCGCTGATCTGTCCGGCCAGAGGAATCGGTTCTCCAAAGATCTGCGGCTTCGCAGGCTCCGGAGCTGCAGTAGTCTCCGGAACGGCCGGCTGCGTCTGAGGTGCTGCCGTGGTCTCCGGAACAGCCGGCTGTGTCTGAGGTGCCGCCGTCGTTTCCGGAGCAGCCGGCTGTGTCTGAGGTGCCGCCGTCGTTTCCGGAGCAGCCGGCTGTGTTTCTGCCTGTACGCCGCCCAGCAGTTCCTGGCAGTGCGCAATCTGTTCCGCACTGTCCAGATAATCTCCCAGCATTGAAAACGTGGAAATCGCTCTCTCGTACTCACCCTGCTCTACAAACTGGACTGCTCTGTCATATACTGCCTGTCTTGCAGCGTCCTGTGCCTGCGCAGGCACCGACCCGAGCACCAGCAGAGCTGCCAGGAATCCCATCATCCATCTTTTCATATCCGTCCTCCTTTATGCCTCCATCCGCAAGAAGATTATTCCGTTTTTCAACCTTCTTCGTCCGGAAAATGAGCACATTAACAGGATAATTGTATCATTCTGATCAAAAAGCGTCAACCTGATTCCTGCCGTTTCAGCACTCATACAGGCCCGTATACTTCCGCTCCAGATACTCCAGGAAGTCATCCGGCGTAAAGTCCCTCCCGGTAATATCCCGTATCCACTCGCCGGGCGTCAGCCGGTCTGCCTTTGCAAACACGTGCTCCGCCATCCAGCCGTTGATCACGGCAAAATTCCCTTCACGAAGCAGCGCATCCACATCCAGTTCCTGCTTCATGCGGGTGTAATACATGGCATTGTAGAAATTACCCAGGGCATAAGCCGGAAAATATCCGAAACCGGAAGACCAGTGTACATCCTGCAGAATGCCTTCCTTATCCGAAGGCGGTACGATTCCCAGATATTCCTGATACTTCCCATTCCAAAGGGCCGGCAGTTCTTCTGTCTTTACCTTCCCCTCCATAATGACCTTTTCCATCTCATAACGGATAATGATATGCAGCGTGTACGTAAACTCATCCGCCTCGGTACGGATCAGGCTGGGCTCGACAATATTCAAAGCTTCGTACAGTTCCCTTTCGGAAACATCCGCCATCACCTCAGGGAAGCACTCCCGCAGCAGCGGGTCAATCAGATGCACAAAAGCTTCCGAGCGGCCGAGAATATTTTCGTAGAAACGGGATACAGATTCATGCATCCCCATGGATTTCAGATGGTTAATGTGGTGTTCGTAATTCTCCGCAGGCTGCAGCATCTCAAAGAGAGCATGTCCGCACTCATGGATCACGGAATACATGCTGGAAGCAAAAGCATCCGGATAGAAATGCGTGGTCACACGTACATCATTCCTGGCAATACCATCCGAAAAAGGATGTTCTGTCGTAGACAAGGCACCGCGGGAAAAATCATACCCCAATACTGTCAGCAGCTTGTCCGCCAGTTTCCTCTGTGCCTCATCCGTCACAGGACGGGACAGGAAATCGCGGCGGATCTCTTTCTTCGACGCACGGATCCGTGCCAGAAGAGGCACCATCTTCTCCTTGCAGCGGCCGAAAACATCATCTAAAACTGCCCGGTTCATTCCCCGCTCATAATCATCCAGCAAGGTATCATACGGATGCAGCAGAGCGTCCTCCCGCAGCGCGATCTGTTTCTCCTGAACCTCCCGGACCGCCTGCAGAGACGGGGCAAACAGGGAGAAATCCGACGCTTCTTTAGCCTTCAGCCAGTCCACATACGCTTTCTGGAAAATCAGCGAGAATTCGTGGTCCATTTCCGGCGTGATATTTTTCGTCTGCATATAGCTCCGGTGCAGATCCTCTGCCAGCACCCGGTCCAGTTCCTCCAGTTCATCCCGGTGTTCATACAGGAACTCTCCCCCTTCGATAAAGGCGGGATTTTTCAGCAGGCGGAACGCCTGGTTTTCCAGAAATGCAATGGTTTCACCCTGGTTTTCCATTCCTTCCCGGGGGCAGATGGTTTCCATATCAAAATTCAGCACGCTGCCTGCGTGATAATACCGCTGCACTTCATCCAGTGTTTCAAAAACGGTCTTTCTGGCTTCTTCCAGTTCTCTTCTCATCTCTTATCTCCCATTTATCTCATCCATGTCATGGCTGCCTGCTTTTCTCCTGCCACGGCACTTACAATACCAAATACCTTCTTCACTGCACGCCTGCGATGCGCCTCGCCACATATACCCCGCTGGCGGAGGCGTGCGACAGAGAGTGGGTCACACCGCTGCCGTCCCGATCACATAAAGGCCTTTATACGCAGTCTGCAGATTCTCATCCAGCTGTACTTCCATGTTGTAGAATTTCACTTCTACACCGTAAAGCAGCGTATCGTCATTCGCAGTTCCCGGCGCGATCTTGTCCAGCGCGTAGATCATCTCAATAATGCCGTCCAGGATCCGCTTCGGGAGCACAAGACTCAGGTCGCCCGGTGTAGCAGCAAGCGTAGGGGATACCGTTCCCTTCTCAATACGCTTCCAGTTAGACCGCCTGCCCCGTTCCAGATCGCCGAAGCGTTGAACAATCACACCCCCGCCCAGCATGTTGGAAAGACGGGCAATACTCTCGCCGTATCCGTTGCTGTCCTTAAACGGTTCCGAAAAATGCTTCGCAACCAGCAGGGCAAAATTGGTATTATTGGTCTTCCGGGCCGGATCTTCAAAACTGTGGCCGTTAACCGTCACGATACCGTTCGTATTCTCATTTACCACAATTCCGTTCGGATTCATGCAGAAA
This sequence comes from uncultured Lachnospiraceae bacterium, assembly GCA_902783295.1. GTDB lineage: Bacteria > Bacillota > Clostridia > Lachnospirales > Lachnospiraceae > UBA3305. Next base: position 1,182 of record CACZQT010000219.1, on the reverse strand, counting down.
GTCCGTACCGAATCCTCGAATTTGGCGGTGCGGTATACGATTTTGCTCTCATACAGCTGGTCCGTCAGGTGGGAAAAAATCACGGCAGGCAGTTCCACCCGCACTCCGATATCCACCCGGTTGGATTTGGTGGGCAGTCCCAGGTCAGCACAGACCTGCTCCATCCACTTGCTTCCGCTGCGGCCGACCGATATGATGCAGTCCTCACACTCAGCGCTGCCATTTTCCGTAAACACCCGGCAGCCGCCTCCGTCCACAGCTTCAATCCGCACAACCGACGTATCGAAAAAGAACTCCGCATAGTCCTTCAGTTCATCGTATAAATTCTTCAGAACCACATAGTTGATATCCGTCCCCAGATGCCGTACAGAAGCCTCCAGCAGGGTCAACTTATTCTGCATACAGAGTTTCTTAAACTCGCTGCCTGCCGTGGAATACATCCGGGTCCCCTCGCCGCCATGAGACAGGTTGATCTCATCCACATAATGCATCAGTTCCAGCGCTTTCTCTTTCCCGATGTATTCGTAAAGCGTCCCTCCGAAGTCATTCGTGATATTGTATTTTCCGTCCGAGAAAGCCCCGGCACCGCCGAAACCGTTCATGATGGCACAGGTCGGGCAGTTGATGCAGGCCTTTACATGCTTCCCGTCAATAGGGCATTTCCTTTTCTCCAGCGGATGGCCTGCCTCAAAAACGGCCACCTTTTTATCCGGGCAGGTTTTCATCAGCTCATAGGCGGAAAAAATGCCGCCCGGGCCTGCCCCTATAATAATCACATCATATTTCATCGCAGTTCTCCATATACTGTCCCGCTCAATTTACATAGAAACACTGCATGCCGACACCCTCCGGCAAAAAGCATACAGCATATCTATCTTATCAGGATTTCATCTATACTTCAACGAAAAAACGTATTATAGTAGGGGAAAGTGCTCTTTCAATACGTTCCACAACTTGCTAACGCTCTCCTATAACTTGGAGATTTCTACAATTTCTGTACTTCAGGAATTACAGGCTGACTGGCCAGCTTACCATAAAACGGAGCATCCTCGATATTGTCTCACAAAAAAGCGGTGCGTCCTCGATATTGTCTCGCCGCAGGACGGTGTCGGAGGGGCTGCCGGGTTCTAGCCGCCTCATCTTGGCTTCTCGGGCGTCGCTCGATATTGTCCGAATGCCTGA
>CACZQT010000218.1 GCA_902783295.1 uncultured Lachnospiraceae bacterium | reverse complement strand
TGCAGGTAACACTGCGTGCGGCGGGCCACCGTATACCGAAAAAATTCAGTTTTACGATCAACGGAAAGAAAGCGACAGAACCTCTTGCAATCACCCGGGAGAACGGAGTGGAAGTCATCTGGGGCACCTGGGCGTTCCAGATCGGTACTGCAGGAAAGGTAACAATCAGATTTGACAACTATGGAATCGGCAGCACTCCGGATCCGGTACAAGTGGACGCCGGCAGTCTCCTGAAGAATGTTCTGAAGCTCGAGGACCAGGGTATTGCGACGGACGACGGGAAAAAATGGCAGTTTGAAGGCTGGTTCGATGCGAATGATGTGCCCTATGAGAATCTGACCGCCGAAACGGATCTCTTGCTTTTGGCCAGATGGACCGAACTTGTCGACCGGGTGGATATTACATTCTCACTCCCTGAAGTCGGGAAAAAATTCAAAGCTCCTGCCGTAAAGAAAAGGGCTGACTATTTTATCCTGAACAACTGGTATGTAAGGGATGAACACTGGGACCTGTTGAAGAAGGCCGGAAAACAGGAAGAACTGGTACTGGTGTTTGATGTTGTGACGGATCCGACCCGCGGGGATCTCCGGTTCTGGTGCGAAGAGAATGAGATCAGTGAGCAGAATTATCTGGGAAAAGTGTATGTGAACGGCCAAAGCACAGAGGCGTATTACATGGATGGAGCCGTGCGGGTGGAGTTCACATTCTATCCGCTTTCCGCAGGGACCGGAGAAAGCACGAAACAGAAACCGGCGACACCCATTTCCCCGGGAGCTTCTGCAAAAAACGCGGACCGGCTGCTCAGTTCCATGACGTTGGATCAGGACCTGGACGGCTCTCAGTACCTGCCGCTGCAGCTGAAATCTGTGAAGCAGGGAGAAAACAGTATCCGGCTGCAGTGGAAGAAGGTTTCCGGCGCAGTCTCCTATGTGATATACGGGGCACGCTGCAAGACCGGAAACAGGCTGGTCAGGCTGAAATCCATAAAGAAAAACGCCTTTACGGTAAAAGAAGCCGACGAAAAGCTCGCGAAGGGGAAGTACTATAAATTCGTAGTAACAGCTCTGGACAAGAATGAAAAAGTGGTTTCCACATCCCGGATGATCTATGTGGCCACAAAAGGAAACAAGAAGAGCGGAAATGCCGCCTCTGTGCAGATTTCCGTCAAAGAGAACGGTACCTACTGCAAAAAAGACAGCGTGGTGCTGAAAGCAGGCGGAAAGGTCAGGATGAAGGCGGCTGCCGTGAAGGCGTCCGGGGATGTCAGCATCAGAAAACACGCGGTGATGCGGTTCGCTTCTTCCGATGAGTCTGTAGCCACGGTCTCACCGGATGGCGTGATCCACGCTGTGAAAAAAGGAACGTGCAGGATCTATGCCTACGCCCAGAACGGCGCGGCAAAATCTATAAAAGTAAAAGTCCAATGACCACTGTACTGCAGAAAGGAAATGCAGCGGATTCTGAGGGCTGAAAATATGAAAGGAGAAACTGATGAAAAAAGCACTGGTACTGCTGATGGTTCTGGCAATGGGAGCCGTCGGTATGGGAAGCTCTGTGTTTGCCGGAGAGGCTCCGGTGCCGGAAGAGGAACGGTTTGAGGATGTTTTTGCCGAGTGGAATGAAGAGGCTCCGGCGCTGAACGCATTGATTGACTATGTGGAAGCGGTCACGGATGAAACATCTCCCGACTATATCCCGCCGGTGGACCGTATTGCCGTATTCGACATGGACGGAACGCTTATGGGCGAACTGTATCCGACTTATCTGGAATACTATATGCTGGCGTGGCGCATCCTGAAGGATCCCAGGATTGAGCCGGATGCTGAAATGCTCGAAGTGGGACGTACGCTTCGTGACTGTGCGCTGGACAATTCCTTCCCGTCGGATATGCCCATGCAGCACGCTATTCAGGCGGCCCGTGCCTACGCCGGCCTGACCCTGAACGAGTTTGCGGACTTCGTAACAGAAATCCTGGTGCGGGATGTGGATGGTTTTGAAGGCATGACCTACGGTGAATGCTTCTATCTGCCCATGGTTGAAGTTGTGGAGTACCTGCAGGACAATGATTTCAAGGTGTATGTCTGCAGCGGAAGCGACCGTTTTATCTGCCGTACCTTCATCGAAGGCATGCTGGATATTCCTTATGAGAACATCATCGGCATGGACGTGCAGCTGGAAGCCACAGGCCAGGGAGATACCGAGGGACTGGACTATGTCTTCACACTGGAAGACGACGTGATCCGTACGGACAAGCTGCTGATCAAGAACCTCAAGACGAACAAGGTTCTGCAGATCGCCCAGGAAATCGGCCGTCAGCCGGTGCTTTCTTTCGGCAACAGCTCGGGCGACGTGAGCATGCACAACTATACGATCAGCAACAATGTCTACCGGAGCGCTGCGTTCATGCTGATTGCGGATGATGATGTACGCGACTACGGCAATCCCGAAAAGGCGGAAGGCCTGAGAGAGAAATGGGAATCCGCCGGCTACAACGTAATCTCCATGAGGGATGATTTCCGTACAATCTACGGTCACGATGTGGTGAAGACAGGTACCTTCCATTGGATGGAAGAACTGGCGGAAGACGTTCCGGCAGAGGAGGTTTCTCTGGGGACCCTGCTTGTGGACCTGGTAAAGGCTTATGAGAACCCGGCGCCGGATGACCTGCAGAGAATTGACGCAGATGCAGAAGCCTTGCAGAACGAAGTGGCGGCGACTGCAGCAGAACAGTGGAAGAAAGTATATCTGGATCCTGAATACAGACTGCTGCTGGACGGGACGGATGATCCCATGCAGCTGGAAATTCCGGATGACAGCGCACATGCGTTCGTGGTGCTGGGATACGAGCTGGAAAACGGACAGATGACGGATGAGCTGAAAGGCCGCTGCAACGCGGCTGCCAGCGCGGCAAAGGCATTCCCGAATTCCATTCTGGTATGCACCGGCGGTGCTACAGGGAAGAACAATCCGGAGAATCATACAGAAGCAGGACTGATGAAGGATTATCTGGCGAATGAGTGCGGGATTGATCCGGAACGGGTTTTTACGGATGAACGTGCGATGACGACGGCTGAAAATGCCCTGAATACGTACGTGATCCTGAAAGAACAGGACATTCAGACCATGACCATCATCACCTCATCTTATCATCAGAGATGGGGGCAGGTGCTTTACTGTGCCGTAGGAGAGCAGTATAATCAGGAAAGCGGATATTCCGCGGAAATCATCGGGAATTACTGCTATGACGTCGAACCTTCCGTACCTATGTATGAGATGGATGACCGAATCGCCGCATGGCAGCTGGCTATGATTCTTGGAATGCCCGAAGAAGAAATCCGCCGGCTCGCAGAGAATGAACTTGCTTTTCGATAAGCAGCCAATCGGCAGAGAATAAGCTCGTTTTCCGATAAACAGCAGTCGGTCTGCGAAGACGGACAAGACTTTCGTTTCGTTATTAACGTTACAAAATGCGAAACTGCTCAGAGCCGTGCGAAGCATGGCATGTCTGCGGGCTGTGGCTCTGAACAGTTACCAAAATAAATAAGGAGGTTTTTTATGAAGGGAATCAGAAAGATCCAGGTACTTTTTCTGGCAGTCATGATGTGCTTTTCCATGTCTGTGATGGCAGCCGGAGCCGAGAAAGAAGGTACGCCGTCTGCGGAAGAACTTGCGGATGGATATTTCCGCGTGATCGCGGGAATTGAACAGGGTACCGCGGGTGCCATGCTGAAGCAGGCAGAAGGAGCCGCAGAAGCGGCGGTTTTCGCAGCAGACCATGAGCTCTGGGATCCGGATATCGACGCGGTGCGCGCCAATCTTCTGGAGGCCTGGGAAAGCCTGGCGCCGGAGGAGCAGTCCGCGTTTGACGCAAACTTTATGGACGTTGTTTTCCTGATCAACTCGTGCCTGGAGGACTGGGAGAGCCAGGAGGGAGTTTTTGACGACGCCGGAGTGAAAGAGCAGATGGAGATGATCGTTTTCGATCCGCTGAACCGTCTGGCCTGGGAAAACCTCAGCTCTTATACATTTACAATGGGAAATGACGACGGAGAGGCAGTAGAGATGCAGGAAAAAGGTGAGGATGGTCTTTTCGCATCCCTTCAGTTTGTCTCTGAAACACCGGAATGGATCGCAGCCCTTCCTGCCGCGCAGGATGAGAATGTCACGCAGCTGTTCGTGGTAGCCGGCCTTGGCATGGATAAGACAACGGCGTCTGTCTCCATGCACCAGAGAGGGGAAGACGGCCAGTGGGAGCAGATTCTCTCCACACCCGGCTTTGTCGGCAAGAACGGCCTCTGCCTGGATGAAGACCATGCGGAAGGCTGCGGCCAGACACCGATCGGAGTATATCATTTCAACAAGGCATTTGGTATTTCAACGGATCCGGGCTGTGCCATCCCTTATGTCCAGGTGGACGAGGATACCTACTGGTCCGGGGACGAGAAAGAGCATTACAACGAAATGGTCGACATTAAGGATTATCCGGAGCTGGATATGACGAACAGCGAGCATATCGTGGACTACGGGTACGAGTATCAGTACTGTCTCAACATCAGCTTTAATGAGGAGGGCACTCCCGGACGGGGTTCCGCCATCTTCCTGCACTGCTTCGGCACGAAGAAGCCCTATACCGGCGGCTGCGTGGCGATTCCCGAGAACATCATGAAGCTTGTAATGCAGACCGTGCAGGAGGACTGCGTGGTGGTTATCGATACGCTCGAGAATATGGGTGGAGGTTTCTAAAGACTTCACAGGACCAACGCAGACGAGGAGACAGGGGGCGGCCCCTGTCTCCTCGTCTGTTTCCGGATACCGGTACAGTTTCCGTCTGTATCATCTACAATTCAATTATGTTGGCATATTCATGGGGATTTTCCTATAATGCTATCCGTACAGAACCTGGAATGAACTTTTCTGACGTTTATGGTTCCAGACGGTTATGCAAGAAGGAGAATCCCCATGAGTATTCTTTACAATCCTCCCATTCCTGCCCTGGATGCAGTGGTTCCTGTGCCGGAGGTGGTTCAAGTTCCCATCACCCCGGACTCTGTTCCGTTTAACTCCGTACAAAACATGGTTGATCCCATGGATCTTGCTCCTTTCGGATATGTTGAGGAAGAGTATTTCGTCAGCGGAAAGGCAAACGTTTATTCGATGGGGCCTTCCAGGCAGGATAATACCTACGTTAAGGCGGCGGACTGTCCATATACCAACCGGATCCTGGTGCGCAAGCCTGCAAATCCGGCCGCTTTTTCCGGTACAGTACTGGTGGAAATCAGCAACAGCGCATTCTTCATGGACAATGCAGAAGCCGGCTGGGGCGCCATGTATCCGTATCTGATGAACCGGGGAGACGCATGGGTTGGTCTTACCTTCCGGGATACTCCGATCCGTTCCTGCAAACGCTTTAATCCGGAGCGCTACGCACCGCTCTCCATTCCGAATCCGGTTCCGCCGGAAAAAAGAGGCGTTACGGGAAGGGCGTACCACATTACCGTTGACCCGGACTGTGAGATCGGCCTTTGTTTTGATTATATGAGCCAGGTCGCGGCTCTGTGCCGCAGCGGAAAGGCGGGGAGCCCCTTTGAAGGCTATCAGGTGAAATTCCTGTACGGAACAGGCGCTTCGGCCGGTGATCTTACGACCTATGCCGGTTTCGTTCATAATCATGCCAAACAGCCGGATGGGAGACCGGTGTTTGACGGCTTTCAGATCTATATGACCGGTGCTCCGGCGAACCTGAACAATGAAGAGGTGAACCCGGTGGTACCGGATCCCCGTACCATTATCGACCCTGTGGTTCCCACGTTCCGCGTACTTACCATGGGAGATATTCTGGGAAAGGGATCCCATCCGGACTGGGGACTGATGCAGCGTAAAGAGGATTCGGACTCTCCGGTTTACCGGATTTATGAAATGGCCGGCGCAGCTCTCGGAATCCGCGCAGTGCAGTCTGTGATGATGAACCGGGAGGATGCAGAAAAGGTCGGAGCAAGATGGGTGGATAAGCATCCGAAGCTTCCTTACCATGCGTATGCTTCGCAGTATGTGATCCGCGCCTGCTTCGATGCGCTGAAGAAATACTGTGAATCCGGAATTCTGCCGCCCGCTTCCCGGCTGCTGGAGACGGAAGGAGAATATCCGGACGCGGATTTTGTTCTGGATGAGGACGGCAACGGAAAGGGCGGTGTCCGCAGCCATTTCGTAGATGTCCCCATTGCCACCTATGGCTGGGATGGAAAACTGGTTCCGTTTTCAAAAGAAAAGCTTCGGGACAGATATCATACCCATGCGGAGTATGTGAAGCAGGTGGCGGAAAATGTGGACCTCCATGTAAAGGAACGGCTGCTCCTGCCGGAGGATGCTGTGGAGATCCTGGAATATGCCCTGCGATTCAATATCGATGACGATGAGCTGATGGATCGGATTACAGGAAAGACTGCAGAAGGAACTTACGGAATGTAACAGCTGCGGAAACAGAAAAAGGCCGGTTTTCTGCCTCTCTTCGGGGGAGACGGGAAACCGGTTTCTTGTCTCATAGGAAATCACCGCTTGCGGACTTTTGTTTTTATTCTGACCGGAGAAGGGTTTCCGGCCTGTAAAAAGGACAGTATCTGTACCCCTGCATTCTCTTCACAGTTTCAGGTTGTGCCTGCTACAACAGATTTGTGTTGGAATCATCAGACAAAACCCCGTATGATTGTAGCAAAGAAAAAGGGGATTGTCTTATGCGAAAAGAAACTATCTGGAACAAAAATTACATTCTGCTGCTGATTACCAACGCCTTTATTTTTACCAGCATGCATATGCTGTCCTCCACCATCGCCAATTTCTCCATGTCATTGAGCGGCGGAGAAACGCTGGCAGGGATTGTGGCCGGCGTGTTCAGCGTATCTGCCATTCTGGTCCGCCCGGTCTGCGGCAATCTGATCGATGTCAAAAAGAAAAAGACGCTTTATATTTTTGCGATTTCCGTTATCCTGGCGTCCATGCTCGGATACAGCATTTCCGTAAATAATACCATGGTCATCATCTCACGTCTGATCCACGGCTTCGGCTGGGGCTTTGCCACCACCATCGGCATGACCATGGCGGTGAACACTGTACCGGATACCAAGATCGGAGAGGCATCCAGCGTGTACGGTCTGGCGAATGTGCTGGCGCAGGCGGTGGGACCGAATATCGGGGCACTCGTCAGTGAACATGCGGGTTACAAAACCATGTTCCTCTGCGGTGCGGCGGTGGTTGCCATTGCGCTGGTATGCCTGCTGTTTGTGGATGACCAGCCTGTCGCAGCCGGTGCGGTCCGCCGTAAAATCACTCTGTCTACGATTGTTCTGAAGGAAGCTGTGGTTCCGTCTATGGTCCTGTTTCTGAACGGGGCTGCGTATTCTGCTATTACGACTTTTATTATCCGCTACGGCAAAAGTGTAGGGATCGCCACACCCAGTCTGTTTTTTACGGTATATTCCTGTATCCTGCTGGTGGTTCGTCTTACCAGCGGGCGGATTGTGGATAAGAAAGGTCCCGGTTATATCATCATTCCCGGCGGGTTTTTCTTCTGCGGCTGCCTGCTGCTGCTTTCCGGCCTGAGAAATCAGTGGATGCTCTACGGAGCAGCCCTGCTGCTCGGACCCGGCTACAGTGGCTGCCTGTCGACCCTGATGGCGCTTTCCATGCGGCGGACGACCCGCGACAGACGGGGGATTGCCAGCAGCACCATCAATATCGGCATGGATCTGGGTCAGGGGGTAGGCTCCACCGTTGCCGGTATGATCGCCGGAGCTGTAGGCTACAGCCGTCTGTATCTGATTCTCTGCCTGCCGGTCATCGTTGCCGTGCTGCTGTACATCTGGGATCAGAAAATGTACAAAAACCGTGCCGGTATGTACCGGAATTCTCTGAAGGATGAAGAACTCGTTTCCGCCCGCGAACCCAGATCAGGAGGAAGAAGATGAGTGCTCTGTATATGGCAGGGGCTGCCAGGGTGTGCATCACGCCTGCACCGGATCTGTTTCCGGTGACTCATTTTATGAATCATATGACACCCGGAAAGCCTTCAGTCTTTTCCGGAAAAATCCGGGAGGACATCTTTGTCCGGGCTCTGGTGGCCGAACAGGGGGAGGAACGGGTCGTTCTGGTAGTTGTGGATCTGCCGGGCACTCCGGAAGTACCGGAAAATGTGCGCCTGATTTCGGAATGCGCCGGTGTGGATGAAGACCATGTGATCTATACCTGCACACATAATCACAGCGGCCTTTATGCCGACAATCCCGTCTTTGAAAGACTCTTCGGAGAGGACTTTGCGAAAAAGATGAGGGTTTACCGGGCCTTTCTGCGGGATAAAATCCGCCAGGCTGTTACAGAGGCCATGGAGAACCGCAGGGCAGCTCGTCTGGGAGTGCATAAAGGGCAGTGTTTCCTGAATGTAAACCGCAATGAGCGGGAACTGGGACCGAAAGCCGGCACGTACGGCTACAACGTAGGCGGTCCTACGGACCGGGATCTTTTCATTCTGCGGTTTGATGATGAAGAGGGTAAGACCATCGCTCTTCTTTACAATTTTTCCGTTCATGCCTGCATGATGATCCATAATAATCCGGAAGGACTGGGAACGGAAATTTCCGGAGATTTTGTGGGCGGCGCCTGCAGGATTCTGGAAAAACAGTGGAATGAAGAGCCGGTAGTGATGTTCACAAGCGGGGCTGCCGGGGATATGAACCCTATCCAGATGGCCCGGGTAAATATCGTAAGGCCGGACGGAAGCATTGAAACCAGGGACCTGGGTTCTGCCGGACCCACGATTCTGGAATTTATGAGCAACCGCCTGGCCAGAGATGTGCAGAAGGCTACTAAAGAAACCAGGACAGGCAGTGCTCCGGCGAGGATCTGGAGTCGTAAGAAATCTTTCTCTCTGCCGGCGGATGAAATCTATCCCTATGATCCGCCGGAAAGACGGCCGAAAGGGGATGTCACCTTCACCATCGGCCTGACTGTGCTGGGAGACACAGCCATCGTATCCACCAACGGGGAGATATTTAATCAGATCGGGCGGCGGATCAAGGATGCTTCTTCCTGGCCGAACACCTTTATGATTACACATTGCGGCGCTCACTGCGGCTATATGAAGGATGATTCCGGAAACGGCCTGTATGAGCTGGCAGCGCAGAAAACCGTAAGGGAACTGATGGATGCCTGCAGGAAAGGAGAAGAAGGCTGATATGGCAAAGTACATTATGAAGCGGATCCTGGCTATGATCCCGGTCATGCTGGGTGTCACTCTGCTGGTCTTTATCATCCTGGACATGGCTCCGGGGGATGCAGCTACCAATATGCTGGGTGACTACGCAGAGGCACAGGAACTGGAAGCGCTCCGGGACGAACTGGGACTGAACGATCCGCTGCTGGTGCAGTGGGGCCGGTATGTGTGGAACATTGTCAGCAAGGGGGATTTCGGGACTTCTTACCGGACCGGTCAGTCCGTAACCACCTCTATTCTGGAACGTTATCCCACCACCCTTCTGGTAGCTGGCCTGGGAGTGGTTTTCACAGCCCTGCTGGGCATCAGTCTGGGCATATTGTCGGCGGTGAAGCAGTATTCCATTGTCGACAACATAGCGACAGTCTTCGGAATGATCGGCGTATCCATGCCGTCCTTCTTTGTGGGTCTGGTGCTGATCATTCTGTTCTGCCAGATTCTCGGCTGGCTGCCGGCTTCAGGGTATAAACACTGGTACAACTACATCATGCCCATTATCACCATTTCCCTGAGCTCCATGGCCAGCCAGATGCGCATGACCCGCTCTTCCATGCTGGAGGTGATGCGCCAGGATTACGTACGGACAGCCCGGGCCAAGGGACAGACAGAGCGTGTTGTCATTCTCCGGCATCAGCTGAAGAATGCGCTGATCAATATCATAACGGTTATCGGCACACAGGCAGCCATTCTGCTGGGCGGCTCCATCATCGTGGAACAGATTTTCGGCATCCCCGGCGTCGGCAACCTGATGATGACATCGATTAACTTCCGCGATTACCCCATGGTGCGTGGGTGTGTTCTGCTGATGGCTTTGACTTTCAGCGTGGTAAACCTGATCGTGGACCTGATTTACGCAGCGGTGGATCCCCGGATCCGCTCACAGTTTGCGGGACAGAAGAAGAGAAAGAAGGTGGAAAAGGCATGAGTGTAAAAGAATTCTTCCGCCGGATGACCAAAAAGAAGGTCACTGTCGTCTGCCTTGTCCTGTTCGTTCTTATCATCCTGATGGTGCTTCTGGCTCCTTTGATTGCGCCTTACGGAGCGGATCAGCAGGATCCCTATTCCAGAAACCTGGCTCCCAGTCTGCAGCACCTGTGCGGTACGGATAACCTGGGACGTGATATCTTCAGCCGCCTGCTCTATGGCGGGCAGGTTTCCCTGGCGCTGGGCTTCATCGGCACCATCGTGACTACCATCATCGGGGGTATCATCGGTATCATTGCCGCCTACTACGGGGGTAAGGTGGATAACATCATCATGCGGATTCTGGATGTCTTTATGGCCATCCCTCCCATGCTGCTGGCTATGGCCATCGTGGCAGCACTGGGTACCGGCATTTTCAATACCATGCTGGCAGTTATCATCTCCGGCATTCCGGGAAAGGCCAGAGCGGCCAGAGGACCGGTGCTGCAGCTGAAAGGGCAGGAATATCTGGAAGCGGCCACTGCTGTGAACACGCCTACCTGGAAAATCATGCTGCGGCATATCGTACCGAATATCATGGCTCCCATGATTGTTACGGCAACACTTTCCATTTCAGCAACTATCCTGCAGGTTTCCGGCCTGAGCTTTCTGGGGCTGGGCATTCAGCCTCCGAACCCGGAATGGGGCGCCATGCTGACCGCAGGCCGCCAGTACATCCGGGATTATCCCTGGCAGGTTCTGGCTCCCGGCATCATGATGATGCTGACCCTGCTGTCCCTGAACATCGTAGGCGACGGCGTGCGCGACGCGCTGGATCCCAAGCTGAAAGACTGATGAGAGGAGGAGAAGAACATGAGCGAAAACACGCTGGTGAGCGTTAAAAATCTTCGAATCCACTACTGCCTTCACAACAGTACGGTAAAAGCGGTAAATGGCGTCAGCTTTGATATCCGCAAGGGAGAGACCTTCGGGCTGGTCGGAGAAACCGGCGCCGGCAAAACAACCATTTCCCTGGGAATCCTCCGCCTGCTGCCGGATCCGCCGGCCCGGGTGATTGAAGGAAGCATTGAATTCAACGGCAAGAATATTTTCACAGCCACCGAAGCGGAAATGCGGGATCTCCGGGGGGATCAGATCTCCATGATTTTCCAGGATCCCATGACAGCCCTGAACCCTATCGAAACCGTCGGTGATCAGATTCTGGAATGCGTAGAACTCCACCAGAAGCTTTCTGCCGCGGAAGCGAGGGAGAAGGTGTATGAAATTCTGGAAATGGTCGGCATTCACCGGGAACGTTATGAAGAATATCCTCATCAGTTCTCCGGCGGCATGAAGCAGAGAATCGTTATTGCCATGGCGCTGGTCTGCCGCCCCGAGCTTCTGATTGCGGATGAACCCACCACTGCACTGGACGTTACCATCCAGGCACAGGTTCTGGACATGATCCAGAAAATCAAAAATGAGCTGGGGACTTCCATGCTGCTGATTACCCATGATCTGGGAATCATTGCGGAGACCTGCGACCGTGTAGCGGTTGTTTACGCCGGACAGATCGTGGAGATGGGCACGACAGAACAGATCTATGAAAATACGCTGCACCCTTACACGAATGGCCTGTTCGGAGCTATTCCCAGCCTGGATACCAAATCCAGACGCCTGGTTCCTATCGAAGGACTGATGCCGGACCCGGCCAACCTGCCGAAAGGCTGCTACTTTTCTCCCCGATGCAGCCGGTGCATGGAAATCTGCAGGCAGCAGGAACCGCCGCTGACGGATATGGGTGAAGGTCATATGTGCCGCTGCTTTGCAGTCTGTGGGAAAGGAGGAACCGCGGATGCCTGATCAGGAAAAAGCTTTGCTGGAAGTACAGCATCTGAAGAAATATTTCCAGACGCCCCGCGGGACCCTGCATGCGGTGGACGATATCAATTTTTCGATCCCCAAAGGCCAGACTATCGGTGTAGTAGGAGAATCCGGCTGCGGTAAATCGACTCTGGGCCGGGTGGTCCTCCATCTTCTGGATTCCACCGACGGAAGAATCTTTTTCAAAGGCGAAGATATTACCCAGGTGGATAACCGAAAGCTGAGAGAACTCCGCAAGCAGATGCAGATCATATTCCAGGATCCCTATTCTTCGCTGGATCCCCGCTTTACTGTGAAGGCGATTATTGAGGAACCTCTGGAAAACGCAGGGATTCCCAGGGCGAAACGGAGAGAGATGCTGCCGGAACTCATGGCAACGGTAGGCCTGGCAGACCGTCTGGCGGATTCCTATCCGCATGAGCTGGACGGAGGACGCCGCCAGAGAATCGGCATTGCCCGGGCCCTGGCGTTTAACCCGGACTTTGTGGTCTGTGACGAGCCGGTTTCAGCCCTGGACGTTTCCATCCAGGCACAGGTGATTAACCTGCTGCTGGATCTGCAGGAACAGCGCGGTCTTACCTATATGTTTATTTCCCATGACCTTTCAGTGGTTAAATATCTGTCCCACAAAATCATGGTCATGTACCTGGGCCAGACGGTGGAGATCAGCGAATCGGACGAGCTCTTTGCACATCCCACGCACCCCTACACACAGGCCCTGCTCTCGGCGGTGCCGGTGCCTTCCGTAAAAAAGAAGAAGGAGCGGATTCTGCTGAAGGGAGAACTGACATCTCCCATCAACCCGAAGCCCGGCTGCCGGTTCGCGCCCCGCTGCCTGTATGCTACGGAACGTTGTTTCCAGGAGCAGCCTGCGCTGGCCGAAGTGTCCCCCGGACATTCCGTGGCCTGTTTTAACTGTGTAAAGTAATGTCGGTATCATACGGCAGCCGGTTCACCCGCTTCCGTACACATACAAAACAATCTATTTCAGAGGAGGTTCATTATGAAGAAGAGACTACTTGTTTCCGCTCTGGCAGCTGCTATGGTTCTTGCTATGGCTGCAGTGCCCGCAAAAGCGGAAGGCGCAAGCGCTGCTGAAATCCTGGGTATGGAAGCTCCCACCGCAACTGCGAAAGAAGAGCTGATCATGGCTGTAAACGCGGATCCCGGCACCATGGATCCTTACGGCCCTGTTTTCGGCCCTCAGCTGACTTTCACCACACAGTCTATCGAAACCCTGTTCCTGTACAACAAGGCCGGTGAAGCAGTTCCTTTCCTCGTGGAAAGCTTTGAATACCAGGACGACCTGATGGGCGCTACCCTGCACCTGCGTCAGGGCGTGAAATTCCATGACGGCAAAGAAATGACTGCCAATGATGTATATTATTCCTTTATGCAGATGAGCCAGATCGGCGCCGGCAGGACCATGATGGGCGTGGTGGACTACGAGAACCTGAAGGTGATTGACGATTACACCATCTTTGTTCCTACCGTATCTCCCTGCGGCATTCTGGACACCACTCTGACCAACCTGTTCGTAGTGGAAGAAGGCGTGTATGAGACCGAGAAGGCCGCTAATGCTACCTTCTCCGGCACCGGCCCCTTCAAGGCTGTGAAGTGGGATCCCGGCGTAGGCTGCGAATTCGAAGCTTTTGAAGAATACTGGGGCGGCGCTCCCGTTATCAAGAAACTGACCCTGAGCATCATGAGTGAATCCTCCGTGCGTATGATCGCTCTGGAGAATGAAGAAATCGATATCTACAAGTACGCGGCTGCCAATGACCTGGCCCGTGTGAACAGCGGAAGCGAGCCCGGCATCGTGGTATGGCAGGCAGAGCATTCCCAGGCCTGCCACTTCTTCGGCTTCAATACTGTAGGCCCTCTGGCCTCCGACCCGAAGGTTCGTGAAGCCATTTCCTATGCCATTGATAACCAGATTCTGGCAGATATCGCATGGGAAGGCGTAGGCTTTGCCGGCGTCAGCGTAATTCCCCAGGGGAACTGGTACAGCCCTGAGATGACCGACGAGCAGGTCTGCAAATACGATCCTGAAAAGGCCAAAGCCCTGCTGGCAGAGGCTGGTTATCCGGACGGCATCACCCTGCATCTGCGTGCCGATACTTCCAGCGGACAGCGTACTGCTGCTACCGAACTTCTTCCTGACATGATGTCCAAATCCGGCATCACCCTGGAAGTGGAACTGATGGAACCGGCTGCTTACAAGGAGTACATGGCCAACAATACCGACTATGATATCTTCTTTGCCAACTGCGGCAACCTGAACGAACCGGTAGCTGCGCTGGGCGGCTTCTACTGCCGGAACAATCCGGCCGGCACCGGCGGATCCGCTTATTATCACTATGGCGAGACCGAAGTCGGTGCTGCCATCGATGCAGTGCTTGCAAAGATCAATGCGACTCCGGATACAGAAGAAAGAAAGGCTGCCTATCAGGAATTCTGCAGCCTGCTGGCAGACAATCATTTTGTAAAGCCTGTAGCTGATCAGTATGATACCAACCTGATCCGTGACAACCTGCAGGGACTGCTGCTGACTCCGAATACCAACTTCCAGTTTGCGTATTTTGAATAATACAGTGCAGTTCTGATATTGGTGTACAACAGCGGGATGGCGGTTTTCCGCCATCCCGCTTTCAACAGGGCACAGACAAGGAGGTTCTCCAATGAAAATCACAGACGGAATCTGGCTGATGGATGCCTCCGGAGCAACGGAACAAATGCCCGGATTCCATTGCTATCTGATCCGGGACGCGGAAGGACTTACTATGATAGATACCAGCCTGCCGGGCCGGGCAGAGTCCCTGCTGGCGGAAATCCGCAGCCTGGGCTTTCAGGAGAAGGATCTGAAAAGAATATTTCTGACTCACACGGATATGGACCATATCGGCAATGCGAGAGAACTGCAGCAGGCAACTGGATGCCTTGTTTACGTCTCTGCCGAGGAGAAAAAATACCTGACCGGAGAGTACAGCCGGATGCCCGGTAAGGCAGAGATGTTTGAAAAAGCGCATTTCCAGGCACCGGAAACCACCCTGTTCCCGGAGAATCTTCCCGGATATCAGGTGATTTCCACACCCGGGCATACAAAAGGCCATGTAGCCGTTCTTTACGGTGACTGTCTGTTCGCCGGCGACTGCATGTCCACGGAAAGCGGCATGGCAGAGCCGCCGTCGCCCCGGTTCACGGAAAACGTACCTCTGGCAGAACAGTCTATGCGTAAAGTCTCCCTTCTGGATTTTGCCCTTTGGTGCCCCGCCCATGGGCTTCCGAAAAGGCATGTGGAAGAGACAGCCTGAGGGAATCGTTTTTTCGGATTCCTCAGACGGGACCGGAAACGATATTTCAGAAGAATCCTGCAGATGAATATATTTATGGCAAAAAAGAAAAAACCATGATATACTTCCTCCAGATCTTCCTCCCGGGCGGGAGGAGACAGGAGGAAAGAAATGGATCATCCATCGCTGGAATATTATGCAGAGATTGCAAGAGTACTGAATATTTCAAAAGCGGCGGAAAATCTGCACATTTCCCAGCAGAGCCTTTCTGCCTATATTCAAAAACTGGAAAAAATCTACGGGACTCCTCTGCTGGTTCGAAAACCGAAGATGAAGCTGACAGAGGTCGGTGAACGTGTTCTTCTTGCGGCAGAGGAAATCGAACGGATTTATGAGGAACTGGATCAGGATCTGGAGCTGCTTCAGGCCGGGAAAAATGTACAGGTAGGAATCGGTATGTTTATCCCCGTGGTTTCCAAAGCGATGAAACGTCTGCCGATCGTGGAACTGAACAAACTGTATCCGGAAGTTTCTCTGGCGATCAAGACCGGCTATAATCAGCCTCTGGAAGAAATGGTGGTAAACCGGGAACTGGATTTTGCCATTACGACAGGAAAATTTCTGAGCAGCGGTATGCGAAAACCGGATCCGGCGCTGGAAGTGCGGGTTTTAAGCAAAGACGAAGAGTGCGTAATTCTCACAGACCGGGTTATGCGGCTGTACTTTGCTGATGAGTATGATATATACCTGAAGAAATTCCGGCAGGGAGTAGACCTGCTGGAGCTCTCCCATATACCGATGATTATGCACCCCATGGAATCCGGCATTTCCCGGATGGTCCGGCAGTATTTCATGGATCATCACAGAACCTTTAAAATATTCAGTGAAGTGCCGTCCCAGGATCTGGTAAACAGCATGGTCCTGGAAAATAATGCTTTCGGTTTCTGCAGCCGGAACATTTCCGCAGATTTCATTGCTGCGCATCACGGAGAGATACAGGTGTTTCCGATTGCCAGCCCTTCCCTGAAGCGGGAAATCCGCCTCATTTACCGGAAGGACCAGAGCCGGAAGATGGTGAAGATTGCCGAAATGATCGAGAAAGCCTGGGGCGCCGATGAAGAGAGGGATATAGACCTGTTTTCGGTATAACCTCGCAGTGAGGACGGCCGAAATACTGTCAAAATGAAAGGAATGACCGCCGGGCGGTCAGAAGAAAAAATATGAATATTGTTCAGACAAAATACGGGAAGCTGGAAGGACGTCAGGAAAAAGACTGGACTGCATTTCTGGGGATTCCCTATGCAAAGCCTCCTGTGGGCGGTCTGCGCTGGAGAGAACCGGAACCGCCCAAACCCTGGGAAGGTGTAAAACAGGCTTTTTCCTTCGGTCATCCTGCTCTGCAGCACAACGGCCAGGAGATTCCCGGCGGTGATCCTGCAGAACTGGCAAAATTCGGCGGAGATTCCGAAGACTGCCTGTATCTGAACCTGTGGACACCGGCGAAGAGCCCTGAGGAGAAACTGCCGGTTTTTATCTGGATTCATGGCGGCGCTTTCTGCTGTGGTTCCGGTGCCGGTAAAAGCGCCAGCCCGGCCCCTTTCTGCAGTCGCGGTATTATTTATGTTTCCTTCAATTACCGCCTGGGAATCATGGGTTACTTCGTACACCCGGAGCTTTCGGCGGAAAGCCCTCACGGGGTTTCCGGCAATTATGCCCATTTTGACCAGATCGCAGCCTTGAAATGGGTGAAAGAAAATGTAGGGGCTTTTGGCGGGGATCCGGACAATATTACCGTTGGCGGCTGTTCTGCCGGATGCGGAAGCACCCAGGTACTATGCAACAGTCCGCTGAGCAAAGGACTGTTTGCAAAAGCCATTCTTGAAAGTACTGTTTCTCTGGACGGTGCCGGCTATCCTGAAGACTTCAAACTTTCCCGTATGGATGAGATGGAAGCGCGGGGTGTGGAATACATGGAACTGCTTGGCGCGAAAAACCTGGAGGAACTGCGGCAGATGAGCTATGAACAGCTGACAGATCCCGAGGAGAGCAAGTTCCGGCGCAAATATCACTACGGAACTACGATTGGCCTGTGCGAAGACGGTTACCTGCTTCCACAGTATTATACAAAGGGAAATGTAGCCCATACCAACGCTGATATTCCCTATATTGTCGGCAATACTCACGATGAGAACGGCGGCTTTGTGTTCTTTAAAGACATGGAAGGCTTCCGGAAACGGGTGGAGCCGGTGTATGAAGAGAAAACCGATGAGTATATCGAAATGTGCGGCGGGAGCAGCGCCGGCATGGAGGAGATCCGTGCTGCCATGAGGAACTCTCACCTGCTTCTGGCCCGCTCCAAGCTGTTTGCCAAGCGCAATGCGGATGCCGGCCGCAAGCCGGTCTATGTATTTGATTTCATGCGCAAAGATCCTGCGAACGGGCAGGCACACCACGGCCTGGAAACCCTTTATCTGATGGGTGTGCAGCATGCCGTGCCCGGCATGACGGAAGAAGATGACCGGCTTGCCGGTACTATGCAGGAATACTGGTGCAGCTTTATCCGTACAGGTGATCCCAACGGAGCCGGAAGACCACAGTGGCCTCCGTATTCTGCGGAGAATCGCAGTGTGCTCTATCTGGACGCACCGGAGGTATGTGTCAGGAAGGACGAAGACGCAGAGCATCCACTTCTGACCTTTACACGTGAAGTGCTGGAAGAAAAACTGAAGTAGAGATACTTCATGCAGAGAAAGCATGAGGCTGTGAAAACCCGGGAGATTCTATTCCCGTTTTTTCACAGCCTCTTTTCATTCAAAGTCTGGTATAAGGTTTATTTGTAGTAAGCCAGAATGCGCACCCATACGCCGGAGTCACCCTGCGTATTGGCGAAGGTACCTACGGTCCAGCAGCGGTCCGCTTCGATCTCGCCCAGGTTGCAGATGTTTTCTACGATTTCCACGCCGCCGGCCAGCAGGATTCTGTGGCAGACCGGGATCGCCTGGTCGGGGGAGATGGCTTCTACGGCAACGTAGCTGGCTTTCTTTTCTACCAGATACTGGGCCAGCTCTTCGCTCAGGGTAGGATAGGCGTTCAGGTAAGCATCGTGGTCATCCCACAGAGCATCGTGGCCGGTGTGGATCAGGACTCCGTCGCCTTCTTCAATCGGACCATGTTCTTCTTCCCATGCCTTGATATCTTCTACGGGAATTACATAATCCTCAGAGGGGATTTCCAGTTTGATCACGCAGGCCCGGCCGATCAGGACTTCGGGATCAATGGTTTCAACGGTGCCGTGCTCACTGTTCACATGGAACGGCGCATCCATATGGGTACCGGTATGTACGCAGTAGCTCAGAACTTCCAGGTTGTAGTCGCTGTCAGGACCGATCAGGGAGAAGAACTCCTGGCGGGGCAGCTGAAGGGAAGGATCGCAGGGCATATCCGGAGTAACCAGATGGGCAATATCTACCATCGTGTAGCCGGTGAAATCGATCGGGACGTCTTTGGCTTCCGCTGCCTGAGCCTTGGGAGCCGCCATCAGAGCCAGACCCAGCAGAGCTGCCAGGGCAAGAGCTTTCATTGTCTTTTTCATCATGTGTTCTCCTTCATATGGTTTGTTGGGGTTGTAAGGTATGTGGATGTGTTTATCCAAAATCCCAGGGCCCTTGGGATTAAGATACAAATTACCTGCATCGAAGCGAAGGCAAAATATTCTTGAACTCCGGCAATATTTGACGAAGGCGTCAAAAACAGTTTACCAGGGGCGGGACTCCTCCAGATATTCCTCGGCTTCCCACGCACGGATTTTGTCCGTTTCCTGAATATATTCGGGTTCCAGCTTCTCGCCTCCCAGCGCTGCGAGGAGCTTCTCCATTCCGATCAGAATCATTTCGGGATACTGGATGACCGTCCCGTCGATCCCTCCCGATGCCATCTTTTCTACGACATCCCTCTGGCCGTCAATGCCGATCAGTACAATTTCGCCCAGCCGCCCGGCTTCTTTCAGGGCTTCATAACAGCCCAGCGCCATCAGGTCGTTCTGGCAGATGATACCGTCGATTTCTTCGTAAACCTTCAGGCAGTCCTCCATCACGCTTCTGGCATGAGCGGTAGTGAATTCTGCATTATAGATGGCGAGCAGTTCCACGCGGCTGCTGTTGTCCAGTACAGAACCGATGCCCGCTTCCCGGTCCACGGTTCCGGAAGCCCCCGGGGAACCGGCCAGTTCAATGACTTTCCAGCTTTCCTTTTCGGGAAATCTTTCTTCCAGGACATCTATGAGCAGTTCTGCGGCCTGTACACCCATGAGGAAATGATCCGCGCCGACGTAGCTTAAGACTTCCGCACCTCCGGATTTCTCCAGGGTGTTATCCACAGTGATCACGGGAACACCACGCTCGTTGGCATATTCCACGGCGGAAAGAGAACCTTCCACGGTGTAGGGAATCAGCACAATGCCGTCTACGCCGGCGTCGACGAAATCTATAATGTTCTGGTTTTCCGCTTCCTGGCTTCCGTCTGCATCCTTGTACAGGATCTCAGTCTCCGGATCATCCCGGTAGGCTTCCTCCACCAGCTTTTTCATGGTGGCACGGTAGGCCAGCCGGAGTGTCGGGAAGCTGATCCCGATCGTCCGCTTTTTTCCGGGACTGTTTTCTGCCTGAGCAGCCGG
>CACZQT010000217.1 GCA_902783295.1 uncultured Lachnospiraceae bacterium | reverse complement strand
CGCTCAGCAGCAGGAGATGCCCCTTCGGATTCCGCCCAGAGTTTCTAAATCCCTCTTCAAATGGATGCGGAGGGGATGCCTGCCGGGTCTGCCGGAATCAATCGACAGGGCTGTGAATAGCCGCATATCGTTCGAAAGTGCGAGTCCGAATGGACGAAGCAGTTTCGATTACGGGTTGCTGCCTGCCAGTGGCAGGCGTTTAGCAACGGTTCTGATGCCCGGTGGGCATCGCTTAGAACCGACCGAACCGGCAGGTGAGACCCGAGCCGGGAGGCGAGATCTGGCAGCAGAACGGATTCAGTCAGATATAAACTGTCGTTTAAAGATGAGTTACAATACACCGGAATGAGCGGTTGACACGCCGCTTTGAAATTGATATATTATAAATGTAGAAATACGTGTTTCTGAAAAATGGCCGGAACCGTTCTGGATTCAGAAAGAAAAACAGATAAACGTTCAGCGGCATGGAACCGATGAGGGGCATCATTTCTCATCAGAAGGTGAGGGATATTATGTTGGATAAAGAAGCATTAACAAAAATAGTCGGAGCAGTTGTTTTTTCTGCTGTGCTTACAGGAGCAATCTATATTATTCATGCAGCACTTCCCGAGGAATTGATCCATACCACCGGGGACAACGGTGTCTGGTACTTCCAGGTGAAAGCGCCGAAGGCGTCCAGCCCGGACGGGGTGATCAGTGCTGAGGAATGGAGCACTGTCTATCCGGAGATCGCCGCTTCCATGGCGGCCAACTCGGACAACAATTACCGCATCAGCTATCTTGAGGAGGATCCGTACCTGACAAACGTATACGAAGGATACGGTTTCGCGAAGGATTATACCAGTGCCATAGGCCACACCTACTGTCTGGAGGACGTTCACAATACGGAGCGCCCGCACGCACTGGCCAACTGCCTGACCTGCAAGACGCCCAACTTCACAAAGCTGGTCAATGACATGGGGGACGCGGCTTATACCCTGGACTTTGAAGAAACCTGGGCGAAGATGAGTGAGAACACCAGCTGCTACAACTGCCATGAGAACCAGGCCGGAAACGCGGGGGAACTGGTGGTGACCCATCAGTATATCAGCAAAGCCCTCGGGGACAATATGGCCGGCATAGACCCGGCAGTCCTTTCCTGCGGGCAGTGCCATATCGAATATTACTTTGACCCGGATACCAAAGCCACCTCCAGCCCGGTCTCCAGTGTGGAGACTATGCATCCGGCCGCCATCCTGGACTATTACAATCAGATGGACTTCGCAGACTGGACGCAGGAGAGTACCGGAGCAAAACTGCTGAAGGCACAGCATCCGGAGATGGAGACCTATCTTCTTGGGGTACATGCGGCTTCCCTGAACTGCGCGGACTGCCATATGGCAATTACTACCGCAGAAAACGGAACCGTATACCACAGCCACAAATGGGAAAGTCCGCTGGAAAACGAGACGCTTCTTGCCAGCTGCGCTTCCTGCCACGGCGAGACAGACATGGCGGAAAAGGTCCATGCCATTCAGGAAGAAATCACCGCGCGTGAGAAGGAAGTCGGCTCTAAGCTTTCTGATCTGAAGGATTCTCTTGCGGCAAAGGCCGCGGACGGAAGCATGACGGAGGAAGAACTGGAAGCCATCCGCAGCCTTTACCGGGACGCCCAGTGGTTCTGGGATTTCTGCTACGTAGAAAATGCCGAAGGCGCGCACAATTCAAAACTGGCAAGAGAATGCCTGGATACCTCTGAAGGCAAGATCAATGAAGCCATGAGCCTGCTCGAAGCCTGACAGACTGACTGCATAAGCAGACACAGGGTCAGCAGCGGGCGTATGCGGACGCCTGGTAATCTTTGATGCGGAAGTTCATTCTGGGAATACCGGAAACATGAGCAAGCTTGTTCCGGGAATACCGGAAACATGCGTAAGCTCCTCCCAGAAATTCCGAAAACGGGCAGCCGTGAGACAGCAGTACATGACAGATTAAAAAATCAGGACAGCGGGGGAGCAAAATCCTCCGCTGTTTTCAAGAGTACGGAAGGGTCTGTCTAGCCCTGCCGTGCAGCATCCGGGGCTGCAGAAATAGATCCCGGAAAAATTTGCCAGATAAAATTGATTTCGTAGAGGAGCAGCAAAATGGAATCCCTGAAAAAAGTATGGCGTTTCCTCAAGTCGATGAACTTCGCCATCCTTCTGCTTACAGTCCTGGCGGCTGCCTGTGCATTTGGAAGCTTCATCACACAGGGGCAGTCGATGGAATGGTACATTCAGATGTATGGGGAAAAGGCAGCCTCAGCCATTACCCTGTTCGGACTGGATGATGTATTTCACAGCCCGTGGTTTGTAATACTGGCCTTGTTCCTGTGTCTGAATCTGCTGCTGTGCAGCGTATTCCGTGTTCCGGTGGTGATCCGGCGCTGGAAGCAGATGGAGGATGCCGGGGAAATGGTCCGCCTGGTACAGGCAATGGAGAATCCGTCCCGCATATCCGATCCGGAGCTGGTCCGGGCTCAGTTCCGGGAAGCGGGATTCGCGCGCATCCGGGAAGGAAAAACCACGGACGGGATCCGTTACCTGTATGCGCAGAAAAACCGGATCGGACTGTGGGGAGCCTGGCTGTGCCATGTGGGGATCCTCATTCTGATCCTGGGCTTCGGGCTGGGTCAGATGACAAAGAAGGAGTACACCGTATACGGGGTTCCCGGCCAGT
>CACZQT010000216.1 GCA_902783295.1 uncultured Lachnospiraceae bacterium | reverse complement strand
GTTCTGATTTACCAGGCAGAAGTCGTGGTTCCTTTACGGTCGACCAGTTTCGGATTAAACCCGTTGTCCTGCAGCATCTGAAGGATCTCCCGTTTGTGTTCCGTACCGAAAGCTTCCATAGTGATGCGCAGTTCCACGAGGTCGTTGCGATTAATGGAGAAAAACTGATTGTGTTCCAGACTGATTACGTTCGCCTGTTTTTCGGCGATCAGGCTGGCAACCCTCACCAGCTGTCCAGGCTTATCCGGCAGAAGAACCGATACCGTAAAGACCCGGTCTCTTGCCATCAGTCCATGCTGGACGATCGATGCCATGGTGATTACGTCCATATTGCCGCCGCTGATCACGGAAACAATCTTTTTGCCTTTGACATCCAGGTGCTTTAAGGCCGCAATCGTCAGCAGGCCGGAATTTTCCGCGATTAGTTTGTGGTTTTCCATCAGGTCCAGGAAGGCCACGATCAGTTCTTCATCCGGAATCGTGATGATATCATCGACGTTCTGCTGCACATAAGGGAAAATCTTCTCCCCGGGTGTTTTCACCGCGGTACCGTCCGCAATGGTTTTTGCGCTGGGCAGTGTTACAACATGCCCTTCCGCCAGGGATGCTTTCATGCACGCTGCCGCTTCCGGTTCCACCCCGATCACCTGGGTTTTGGGATTCAGCAGCTTTGTCAGTGTGGAAATGCCTGTCAGCAGCCCGCCGCCGCCGACAGGAACCAGGATGATATCTACTGTCGGCAGATCCTTGAAAATCTCCATGGCAATGGTGCCCTGGCCGGTAGCTACATCCAGATCGTCAAAGGGATGGATAAAGGTATAGCCTTTCTCTTCCGCCAGCTGATAGGCGTATGCGCAGGAGTCATCGTACACATCTCCGTAAAGCACCACTTCCGCTCCGTAGCTCTTCGTGCGGTTCACCTTCATCAGCGGCGTAGTCGTCGGCATGACAATCGTAGCTTTTACCCCATAGGCTTTCGCCGCGAAGGCGACGCCCTGTGCATGGTTTCCTGCAGAAGCGGTTATCAGCCCTCTTTCACGTTCTTCTTCCGTCAGGCAGCTGATTTTATAATAGGCGCCGCGGATTTTGTACGCGCCGGTCCTCTGCATATTCTCCGGTTTCAGATAGACTTTGTTCCCGGTCTGATGGCTGAAATAATCGCTGTATTCCAGCTTCGTCTTATGCGTCACCTGATGAACGATCTCTGTCGCTTCCTCGAAGCGTTCCAGTGTCAGTTTATTCTCCTCCATGAAACCATTTCTCCTCTTTGAAATCCGTCAGCCCTCTGTTGTCCCGTTTTCTTCTCCGGATGCCGCAAAAATGGCATCCACATATGAATCCACATCGAACTTCTGAAGGTCGTCAATCCCTTCTCCGACGCCGATATATTTTACAGGGATTCCCAGTTCCGCCTGAATTGCCACGGCAATACCGCCCTTGGCAGTTCCGTCCATTTTCGTTAAAATAATGCCGCTGATCTCCGCTGCCTGCATAAACTCGCGGGCCTGTACCAGGGCGTTCTGCCCGGTCGTCCCGTCCAGGACGATCAGCGTTTCACGATATGCATCCGGCATCTCACGGTCGATCACCCGGTTGATCTTCGCCAGCTCCGACATCAGGTTTTTCTTGTTGTGCAGACGGCCGGCTGTATCACAGATCAGCACATCCGCGTGACGTGCCTTTGCCGCGGAAAGGGCGTCATAGACTACAGCTGCGGGGTCCGACCCCTCTTTCTGGGAAATGATATCCACTCCGGCGCGCCTTGCCCATTCTTCAATCTGCTCGATGGCTCCGGCCCGGAAAGTATCCGCCGCTGCCAGCAGCACCCGCCTTCCGCTTCTCTTAAGCTGGCTGGCCAGCTTTCCGATGGAAGTGGTTTTGCCCACTCCGTTGACGCCGATTACGAGAATCACTGATGTCCTGTCTTCGAAATCATAGGCGTTTTCGCCGACATCCATCCGCTCTTTGATAGTATCGATCAGAAGCTGCCGGCAGTCTTCCGGCTTCCTGATATGTCTCTCCTTTACCTGCTCTTTCAGACTCTCCAGAATCTCATCCGTGGCCTGGACACCCAGATCCGCCATGATCAGGACTTCTTCCAGTTCCTCGTAGAAGTCATCATCAATGACAGACAGGCCGAATACCGAGGCAAACCCGCTGGCAATGTTTTTCCTGGTTTTGCTTAAGCCTTCCAGCAATCTGGCAAACAATCCTTTTTTCTTTTCCATTCCGGCTCCTATTACACAGTCCCGCTGCATCAGACATACATCCGCTCTGTATACGGCTGAGGCCTGTTCCCTTAACGGGCGGTTTTTCTGCAACTTCTCCGGCACGTTTAAAAACATAACCTGCCGGAACCGCTCCACGTACCGTGGGCAGCAGATAGACATTCGATTTCAGTCCGATCACTGTTCCCGGATTCAGTACCGGGCAGCAGCCTTCGGACCTTTGCATCTTACCATTATTCAGGGGATGCGTCAAAAGATATTTTGTATCCTGACCGGAGATGACTTCCATCTCTTAATAATATTTCTGGATGCGGTTGTATGAATCCCGGATCGCCGCAGAGTCATTTTTACCCATCACCGCTTCCGTCCTGCGGGAAATATAGCCCCGCAGTTTCTCCATGTACTCTCCTTCGGAAAGATTTCCTTCGGATACCTGGGCAAGCCCCTTTTCCCAGCTGGCTGTCAGTTCGGGGTTCAGAAGGGACCGGATAGAGCAGAATACGGCCTCATATACCAGTTCGCCGGACAGAGCCGGTGTAATGACCTGTGTCTTTTTATTCAGGTTCAGATACCCGTTCGCCACCAGTTTTTTCAGGATCTCCGCACGGGTCGCGGATGTTCCGATCCCGCTGCCTTTGATCTGGGACCGCAGTTCTTCATCTTCGATCAGCTGTCCCGCGTTTTCCATGGCAAGAATCATGGAACCGGAGGTATAGCGCCTGGGCGGGGACGTCTCTCCTTCCCGTATGGAAAACTCCTTCACGGGAAGCTCGCTTCCTTTCCGCAGGCCAGCCAGCAGGCCGGAGAGCTCGGGCGAGAGCTTCTGATCTTCCTCCTCTTCTTCTCCGTCCTTCTTTTTTTCCTTCCACTCACCGGTTACCTTCATAAAGCCCGGATCCTTCAGCAGCCGGAAAGAGGCAAAGAAATGCTCCGCATTCCTTTCCAGCTCCAGGGATGTTTTCTCATAAACGGCCGGAGGATAAAAAATGCTTAAAAATCTTCGCACGATCAGGCTGTAAACCTTCGCATGTTTTTCCGTCAGCCCCGTGAGAGCGCCAAGCCCCTGTCCTGTGGGGATAATCGCATAGTGATCCGTAATCTGCTTATCGTTCGTGTAGCGGGTCCTGCCGATGCCGGTATGCATCCCCTTCTCCAGTATCTCCGAAGCAAAAGCAGCTACAGACGGTACGCCGGTTAATCCCTTCAGGTTTTTCCCGATTTCCTTGGCAACGGCGGATGAGAGTACTCTGGCATCGGTACGCGGATACGTCACCAGCTTTTTTTCGTACAGCTCCTGGGTAATCTTCAAGGTTTCATCCGGCGAAATTTTCATGGTTTTGGAGCATACGTTCTGCAGCTCCGCCAGATTGAAAAGCAGGGGCGGATTCTTCTTCTCGGTTTTCTTTTCTTTTTTCACAACCCCGGATTTCCATGGTGCATTCTGCCCTTCTTTCAGCGCACGGATCAGCGCTTCTGCGTCCTCACGCTTCCGGAAACCGTTCTCTTTGTACAGGGCAGGATGGGCAAAATACCGGCTTCCTTCTACTGCTCTCCACTCGGCAGAAAAGCCGACAGGCCCTTCCTTCCCGGCCAGCTCTATCTCTGCCAGCACGCGGTAAAAAGGAGTTTTGACAAAATCTCTGATCTCCCGTTCCCGGCGGACAACCATCCCCAGAACACAGGTCATGACCCGGCCGACCGAAACGACAGCCCGGTCTTTCCGCAGACAGTTCGCGATCGTCTGCCCGTATTTCAGAGTCAGCAGCCGGGAAAAGTTAATGCCCATCAGGTAATCTTCCTTAGCCCGCAGATAGGCTGAGGCCGCCAGATTGTCATATGCAGACAGATCCTTTGCTTCCCGGATTCCCTTTTTAATTTCTTCTTCCGTCTGAGAATCGATCCAGACCCGGAGTTCTTTTTTCCCTTTCACCCCGGCCATCTGCTCCACCAGCCGGTAGATATATTCCCCTTCCCGCCCGGAGTCGGTGCAGACATAGATCGTGTCCACATCGTCCCTTGTCAGAAGTTTTTTTACAGTCGTGAACTGCTGGCTGACGCTCCCGATCACCTCATAAAGGAACTTCTCCGGCAAAAAAGGCAGCCTTTCCAGGGTCCATTTTTTCATGGCGGGATCATATACTTCCGGATAGCTCATGGTAACCAGGTGCCCGACGCACCATGTTACGACAGCGTTCTCACTTTCCAGAAAGCCCTTCCCCTTCGTGCCCTGAATGCCCAGCACCCGGGCAAATTCCTGAGCCACACTGGGTTTTTCCGCTATATACAGTGATTTTCCCATTCGTTCCTTTCCTCAGCCATGTTTTGCCTGCCCGCTCTTTTCCTTCTTCTAAGCGGAAAGGAGGCTTTCGGACTTTTCTGTCCGTACAGCCTCCTGAATCATGCTTTTCCGTTGTTTTTATTTTTTCGTAATACGGCCCTGTGCTGTCAGGAGTTCGGCCGAGAGCAGTGCCCCGCCGGCTGCGCCGCGCAGCGTATTATGGGACAGGCCGACGAATTTCCACTGGAACAGCGTATCCTCCCGGAGACGGCCTGCATATACAGCCATGCCTCCGTCTACTTCCCGGTCCAGCCTGGGCTGAGGACGGTTGTCCTCTTCAAAATAATGGATGAACTGCTTCGGAGCGTGCGGCAGGTTCAGTTCCTGCGGCAGTCCCCTGAAGTTCGCCCAGCGATCCAGGATTTCTTCTTTGGAGGGCTTCTTCTTAAAGGACATAAAGACCGAAGCAGTATGCCCGTTGGATACCGGTACACGCAGGCACTGAGAGGTAATCAGAGGCCCTTCCGCCTTTACAATTTCACCGTTCTCAATATGTCCCCAGATCTTGAGCGGTTCCAGTTCGCTCTTCGCTTCTTCACCGGCAATGTAAGGAATGACGTTATCCAGAATTTCAGGCCAGTCCTTAAAGGTCTTGCCTGCGCCGGAAATCGCCTGATAAGTGGAGGCGACAACGGTAGCCGGCTCGAATTCTTTCAGGGCATGCAGCATGGGAGTATAGCTCTGGATGGAGCAGTTGGGTTTTACCACGACAAAGCCGCGGGTGGTTCCGAGGCGCTTCATCTGATAAGGGATGATGTCGAAATGTTCGGGATTGATCTCCGGTACGACCATGGGAACATCCGGCGTCCAGCGGTGAGCGCTGTTGTTGGAAACCACAGGGGTCTCGGTTTTGGCATAGGCATCCTCGATGGCGCGGATTTCTTCCTTGGACATATCCACTGCGCTGAAAACAAAGTCCACGTCCGCGGCAACCGCTTCCACATCCGCCACATTTTTGATGACCATTCCCTTTGCCCACTCAGGCATGGGGACATCCAGCTTCCAGCGGCTTCCTACGGCTTCTTCATAGGTCTGTCCGGCGGAGCGGGCGCTGGCAGCCAGAGTCACCACTTCGTACCAGGGGTGATTGTCAAGCAACGTTATAAACCTCTGCCCTACCATACCGGTGGCACCGAGAATACCAACTTTCAGCTTTTCACTCATAAGCTTCCTCTTTCCTGACACGTTTCCGCGTGTCATCTGTGATGCAGTCCCGTGAGACGGCAATTTCCTAGGATTGTACTCCATCCTCCGGCAAAAAGCAAGCGGAATTCACGCCCGGTCCCTGCCCCCATTCCGCTGTTCCGGAATTCGTCCGGTACGAGAATTATTTTCCTTGACAAGGTGAAATCTTTGTGATAAGGTAAATAAGCTTTCGGGGTAACCGGAAGTCACGAAAAGCTTCCATGGCTCAGTCGGTAGAGCGACGCATTCGTAATGCGTAGGTCGCCGGTTCAAGTCCGGCTGGGAGCTTTTTTCTTTTGCCATAAAGCGCACTGCTCTGTGTTTTTTTCAACCGCCCCGTAAATGAGCCGGTGAAGGAGGATGCCGTGAAAAAGAGACCTGTTTCCCTCGTGTTCCTGCTGGCAGCCATGATGGCTTTTTCCGCCTGCACTTCTTCCGGGAAGCCTGCCGGTACAGCAGGCTCAAAACCGGAAAACACTTTGCCCGTACAGGAAAGTACTTTGCAGGCAGACACTTTGCAGGAAACGCTCTCCACTGCTGCGGAGGACTCCCCGGAGGCTTTTTCCGACTGGGAGGATGACCTGCTGATGCCGGAGGATACTCCCACCTGGGAAGCGGAATACGACACGGAAGAAGCGGATCAGGAAGAAAGCTCTTCGGAAACAGAAGAAAGTACGGACATGACAGAGGAGATTTCCTCTGCTGCAGAAGAAAGCACGGATCTGAAGGAAGGGATTTCGTCTGCAGCAGGAAAAAGCTCTGGTCCTGCAGAGGAAGGCTCCACG
>CACZQT010000215.1 GCA_902783295.1 uncultured Lachnospiraceae bacterium | reverse complement strand
CGCGGACGAAGTTTCGATTTTTTACGAAAGAGGACGTCTGCCCGAAGGCCTGCAGAGCCAGGTAGAAGGCATGACTGAACTCGGCTATGTACGCGCCTGGCTGGTCACTCCAAACGGGCGGATTGCTCTGGATTCTTCCAATATTCTGAACGGCAGGGAAATCCCAGGATTTGACCCTTCGGATCCTCCCACATTCTACCGTACCGGGCGGTTTTACGGCCTTTTTACGACTGATATGCTAAGCGTCCTCGCACCTGTCACCTCGAACCTGCAGGTCCGGGGCTACGTTGTTCTCCATATCTTTCTGCAGTCGGTACGCGATTCTGCCAACCGCATGCTTGGCGTTTTCCACCTCACAGCCCTGATCCTGTTCCTGCTTTCCCTTTCCCTGCTGCTGGTACTCCATCTGACCGTTATGCGGCCGCTGAAAAAGATTACGGACGCCACCATTCAGTTCGGTTCCGGCAACCGGAACGCAAGCATCTCCCTGAAGCAAAAGGATGAGATCGGTTTTCTGGCGAACACCCTGGATCTCATGGCTCAGGACCTGGCCCGTTCGGAAGACTACCAGCGCCGGTTCATTGCCAATGTATCCCATGATTTCCGTTCTCCGCTGACCTCTATTAAAGGATATCTGAACGCCATCATCGACGGAACCATTCCCCCGGAGAGCCAGGAGAAATATCTCCGTGTCATCATTCAGGAAACAGACCGGCTGGTGAACCTTACGCAAGGTGTCCTTTCCCTGAACTCCCTGGAACGTGAAAACATGCATCTGGAGGCTTCAGATTTCGACATCTGTCAGCTGGCCCGGAATGTATGCTACGCGTTCGAAGGAAAATGCCTGCGCCGCGGCATCACCTTTGATCTGGTGTTTTCCTCCGTTTCCATTCCGGTGCACGCGGACATGGGGCGCATCCAGCAGGTTCTCTCCAACCTGATCGACAACGCCATCAAATTCTCGCGGGACCATTCGTCCATTACGGTTTCGATCCAGACCATGCGTTCCAAAGCCCTGATCACCGTCAAGGATCACGGAATCGGAATTCCCAAAAAGGACCAGGCGAAAATCTGGACCCGTTTTTTCAAGAGTGACGAATCCAGAGGCAAAGACAAAGAAGGCACTGGTTTAGGACTGGCCATCGTCAAGGAAATCATCGCCGCTCACGGCGAAACCATCGACGTAGTCAGCACCGAAGGAGTCGGCACCGAATTTACCTTCCGCCTGCCCCTCGCCAAAGCGGAATCCAGACCGGAATAAAAAGCGGAAAACGAACGATTCCTCGTTTCTTATAAAAAACAGGTCCCCTGGTTTTGTCCCATTCACAGGAATGGAACGCGCCGGGGGACCTGTTTTAAGGTCTTTAACCTTCAGTTACAGTCCGTTTTCTTCTGTGTCACTGACAGCGTATTCCTCATCGGATTCCACAGTCCGCTCCGGAACTTCTCTGGCAGCCTTCCATCCGGAATAGGTCTTCAGTTCCGGTGCCGAAAGCTTCAGGGCCAGTCCCATGACTGCCAGATCATCCGCCAGGCCCAGCACCGGAATAGAATCCGGAATCAGATCTTCCCGTTTCAGGAGATACAGCATCGCCCCGACCAGGGAAGCAATAACTTTAGGGGAAATCTCCGCATATTCCCCGGTAATGTACGATCTGATCATGGAAATCATCACCGGGATGTCCGAAAGGGTTTCCCCGATCACCGGCACTTCCTTGATCTTTCCTTCCAGCTGTGCAAGCAGTTCTTTTACTTTAGACGGATCCTGCACCAGTTCCTGTGCCTGAAGCGTACCTTTTTCCAGCAGCGTTTTCGCCTGCCCTTCGCCTATCGTAATGCCCATCGTTTCAACCTCCTCGCCCTGTCATATTTCCAGACTGATTTTCTTTTCCGTGCAGCCCGGCTGAAGCCTTGCTGCTGATTTTATCATACCTCATTCTGCTCCAAATGTCCATGGAATGAACCCGTCCGCCCCTGGAAAGTCTCAGGCAAAACGAAGCCGGGAATAATGTTACTAAAAGTAACGCGTTTGGGAAATATTGTCCGAAATTCTTTTGTTTTTGTATCAAAAAGCTCTTGCATATCCTGTTACCCTGTGATATGATACGGCGGTCCGTCAGAAACCGGACTTCACAAATATGTTATTCTGACAAACATTATTGTCCCAAATATAAGATAAGGAGAATCCTTCCATGAAAAAACTGTCCGCGCAGCTGCTCGCCGATACCGTCACAGCCCGCCGCAAAGCGATGAAACTTACACAGGCCGCCCTTGCCAAAACCACGGGAATCAACCGCGCCCTTCTCTCCCGCCTGGAATCCAAAGATTTCATGCCCTCCATTGAACAGCTGCAGGCTCTGGCAGAAGCCCTGCATTTCGATCCT